>JAEURE010000001.1 GCA_016789485.1 Anaerolineales bacterium
CAATTCGGCATATTTTTCATCGATACGTTTGGAAGTGGCATACGGTGACAACTGGCGAAGCGGAGTCTCTTCCGAAAGTGGATAGGCTTCTGAGTCTCCATACACCGCAGCGCTGGAGGCAATCACCACCCGCTTCACACCTGCCTTGCGGGCGGCTTCGAACAAAATGGATGTGCCTGTCACATTTACATCCAGACATTCCAACGGCTTTTCCATTGACTCAGGGACCGAGACAAAGGCTGCTTCGTGGAAGACGATGTCCATGCCTTTGACGGCTTCCGCAACCTTGGAAGCGTCGCGCAAATCCCCTTCAATTAATTCGATATCCAAACCCTTCAAGTTCTCGCGTTTGCCCGAAGAGAAATTATCCAAAATACGGACTTGATTCCCGCGTTCCAAAAGGGTGCGCGTGATGTGGGAACCGATGAATCCTGCGCCGCCTGTTACTAAATATTTCATTATCTACCTGTCCTTCTTAAGACTGTTCCAATTGTTCGTAACACGATGTTTATGTCCATGTTCAACGTACGGTGCTTAATATAGTAGAGATCGTACTCAAGTTTAACCACAGTCTCTTTAATTGTGGCAACATATCCATAATTGATTTGAGCCCAGCCTGTGAGGCCTGGTTTCACCAGCAGCCTTGCGCGGTAAAAGGGAATTTGCTTCTGGTATTCTGCAACCAGCCTCGGTCTTTCTGCACGCGGACCAACAAGACTCATCTCACCCTGCAACACGCTTAGAAATTGGGGCATTTCATCCAGGCGAGTCTTCCGCAGGAAATTACCAACACGGGTCACCCGCGGATCATTTTCCACAGCGGCTTTGGCTTCTCCGTCCGCTTCTGCATCCTGCTTCATGGTGCGGAATTTATAGATCCGAAAAATACTGCCGCCCTTGCCAAGCCTGTTCTGGGAGTAAAAGATCGGGAAACCACTTTCAACCAGGATTGCAAACGCAATGATCGGGAAAAGAAACATAAAAGCAAGCGTTCCAATGAATCCGCCTATTATATCCATAGTGCGTTTGGAAAGCTCGTACAAACCACTGACCCGTACCTGATCTACGAAAGACCGAATGACCCAATCAGATTCGAGATGCTCGATGGGTACCCGCTGCGTTAACTCCTCGTACATGATCGGCATACGGGAAATTTCGACGCCGCGCTCCTGGGTATCCAAAATGGTCTGAAAGGTCTCGCCCTTGATCTCGCCATTAATGGCAACCACAATGTCTGAGACACGATATTCCTCGATAATCTCAAGCAGGTGTTCGCTTGTCCCGAGGACGGCAAAACCGTAATAGGATTTGCCTTTTTTACGCAGGTCATCATCAATAAAGCCAAGCAGAATGAACGGCGGCGGACTGAGTTTGCGGTAAATGTCCGCAAGAGAGTGGCCAGCCTTGCCAGCCCCCACGATCAGGATACGGCGCATCAACCCTGATGAAGTGTAGAGTCGAATAAAGATGGCGCGCCAGCCCAACGTTAAGAATGAAGCGAGAACAAGGAAGGCGCCCACCGCAATACGCGGCAGGGAGTTCGGGTCAAGATTGATCGTAAACAGCAGGGAGTATGCCAGCAAACCAACAATCGGCGCCACTGCAATTCCGCGCAAAGTTTTGCGCCAATTTCCAGCGGAGTGCGAATCGTATGATTCGACCATCAAAAGCAGCCAAACCAAAGGAAGCAGGTAAAACCAAAAAGGAACCTCGACTGTTACCAGGCGTTCCGCCCGCGCCTGCGACAAACCGCTGTCCACCAATTTATAAAGGGAGTATTGATACCAAAAAAAGATGGCGCCGCCCATGGCGCTGACTGATGCAACAAAGTCGCCCACTAACAGGATGGTGCGTTGTTCGCTGGGTCTTAATCGTAATGAGGGTCGGTATATATCAGCCATTTTTCTTGAACAAACTTAAAATGCCGCTCCCCAAAAATCCAGCGCCCCATGAAATGTGCATGGTGGCAATCGCTAACGGCAACCCCCAAAGTAAAAAACCTTTCCTTTTATTAATTGCAAGCTTTAATCCAGCCGATCCCAAAACTGCAAAATAAATGAATACCTGTGCTGCAAGCAGATAGCGTGCAAGCACAATCCACAAGGATAACACAATCAGGATAAAGAGACTTAATACAAATGCAGGTGGTAATGCCTGCCGCCACCGCAACGTGTGCGGATAGCGTTTTAGCATTTGGAACTTCCAAAACCCATAGCGCCAATATTGAGTTGCCAACTTGCCGAACGTGCTTCTTGAAAAATAAACTGTGCGAATGGACGGATCCAGCCAGACAGCGCCGCCTGCTTCGCGTACGCGAGTGTTAAACTCATAGTCCTCGTTTGCGAGCAGGGTTTCGTCGAATGCGCCAATTCTTTCGATCAATGCATGACGGAAAGAACCAAACGGAACGGTATCGACCGCGCCTTCTTTTGCGTTGAGGCGATACATCGCGTCCCCAACCCCCAATGGATGCGCCGCCGCAAATGAAATTGACTCAGCAACCCGTGTGCCTGCACCCGGGCGAATCTCCCACACGCCGCCTACATTGTCTCCCTTGCCAGCCTGAATTGCCGCGACGCAACGTTCCACATATTCAGGAATGGGCATCGAATGCGCATCCAAGCGGACGATAATCTCGCCTCTTGACTCACGAATGGCTTGGTTCAGTCCTGAAGGAATCGTTCTCACTGAATTATCCACCACGCGCACGGACAAGTCCTTGTGTTCCGTTTGGAAAACAGCAATCACATCCCGTGTATGGTCTGTGGACATGCCGTCCGAGATAACAAGTTCCATCTGCCCGCGCGGATAGGTTTGCGCAAGTACAGCATCCAGCAAGTGGCGGATGGTGGCTTCCTCGTTATAACAAGGAACGATAATGGAAACAAAGGGTTGGGCGGATGTCATTTCAATAATTCAGGCAAGGATTCGCCGCCCAAAAAGGCGGCGAAAAAAGTTCACTTTTTACGAGTTATTGTCTTAGCAGTTCCTGGAACAAGGGGCAGTATCACTTGAAAAACTGCTCCCTCCCCTTCCCTGCTGCGGACGCTAATTCTACCACCATGAGCCTGCACAATCTCATACGCGATCGCCAAACCCAGGCCTGCGCCGTGTTGTTCGCCACCCTTGCGGGCAGTATCCGCCTGATAAAACCTTCCAAAGATATGCGCCTGCGCCTCCTCCGGTATACCTGCGCCCGTATCTGTCACCGAGACAAGCATCTCATTATCTTCAACCGACGCCCGCAAAGAAATCAACCCACCAGGCGGAGTGAACTTCAGTGCATTGTCCACCAAATTGGTAAAGACTTGAGCCATGCGGTCACCATCTGCAGTGACACTTGGCAGGTTGGGCGAAACATTCACTTCAATATTCACACCCGTTCTTTGCAACTGCGGCGAGAATTTTTCCGCAATTGCATTCAACAGCGCAGGCATATTCACAGGACCCATCGTAATATCGGCCGTCCCCGCATCGAGCCTGGCCAGGTCGAGCAAATCCAAAACCATGCGGTGCATGCGCCCGGATTCAGTGTAAATCACCTGAGCCGCTTGTTCACGCGACGCATCCGTGTCCGCAGTGCCATCCAAAATCGCCTGAGCAAATCCTTGAATGGATGTGAGCGGTGTCTTCAGTTCATGCGAAACGTTCGCTACAAACTCACGCTGCGATTTTTGACTCGCCTGCATTCGCGCGATCATTGCATTGAATGCCCGCGTCAATTCCTGGACTTCATGCGGGCCGCTGGTTTCCACAGCTTTTATCTCCGCTGATGGAAGGGAACGTGCCGCAGTTACCACTTTTTGCAGAGGGTCGGCGATCCAACGCGCAAAAAGGAATGCCACCACAAGAGAAAGAAGCAAAGCAAAAATCCCACCCTGCAAAATGAGCGGCAGGAACTCATCAAACACGTTCAATATGGAAATACGCGGACGCGGTGAAGCCACCATCAAATAACTGCCGTCTGAGAGCTGCTCCAATGAATAGAGCCAGGCAACCTTATTTGTATCACGCACAATCGGAATCGCATTTCGTCTAAAAATTTTTCGTTCAGGAGGGAACGGAAGAGCAGTTCCCTGACCGGAATAGGTATCCAAAACAAGCTGCTTATCTTTTGAGAATAATAAGACGCGCACATTAAAGATGAGAGAAGCCTTCTCGGCCGAAACGGCAATGGACCGGGAGGGCGGCACATTTTCCCGCTCTGCCACGATAGTCCGCACAGCCTGCAGTCTCTCTAATGTTTGACGATACGAAATGGGGTTACGCAGCAGATATAAGAACAAAATCATCGCCACAACACCTAATGCTGTGACGATGATGAAGGCATAACTTAGCCAGAGTCGGGAACGAAGGGATGAAAACATAGGAAGGTGATTACGTCATTATGATGTGATTACTGCGGGCTATGACCGAAAGCATCCACACAATGACATCAGGCGATCAACTTATATCCCACGCCAGTGACAGTTTCAATTTTCACACTTCCTCCATCCAGTTTTTTACGGAGGTGAGCAATGTGTACATCCACTGTGCGTGTTTGACCGTAATAGTCAAATCCCCAGGCAAGCTGGAGCAATTGTTCACGGGTGAACACACGGCCTGGCTGCTCTGCCAAAGTGAGTAAAAGGTCAAATTCCTGGGTGCGCAGGTCAAGGGTCCGCGAAGCGAGGCGGGCTTCCCGTGTGACGGGGTCAATGCTCAAATCACCGTGATGGACAGATTTTTCATCTACCCGTTTTTTATGATCTCCTCTGCGAAGGATCGCCTTCACACGAGCGATCAACTCACGCGGATTGAAGGGCTTGGTGAGGTAGTCATCCGCGCCGAGTTCAAGACCAAGTATCTTGTCGATATCCTCATCCCGCGCGGTCAACATGATGATGGGGGTCTGGTCTCCGCCTGCGCGCAATGTGCGGCAGACTTCGAAGCCATTCAGTTTGGGAAGCATCACATCCAGCACGATGAGCGCAGGATGTTGTTTCGCAACAGCCTCAAGCGCTGATTCGCCATCTGAAATTTCCTGCACGCGAAATCCATCGCGCTCAAAATACATGCGCGCAAGTTGAATAATGGAAGGTTCATCGTCGACCAGCAGGATCAATTCAGAAGACATGGATCAGGCAATCAATGCAACCGCTTCAATTTCAACCATTCCACCTTTAGGCAAACCGGCAACTGCAATGGTGCTTCGCGCGGGTGGATTCTCACCGAAGTATTCTGCATAGACCGTATTCATTTTTGGAAAGTCGTTCATGTCTTTCAAAAAGACAGTGGTCTTGACAACATGCTCAAGGCTTGAGCCTGCTGCTTCCAAAACGTTGCGGAGATTAGTGAGCACCTGACGAGTCTGTTCTTCGATCCCGCCTGCCACCAATTCCATTGTGGCAGGGTCAAGCGCGATCTGTCCTGCAGTATAGATCATCGCATCGGTGCAGATGGCTTGGGAGTAGGGTCCGATCGCCTTTGGAGCTTTATCCGTTTGAACAACTTTCTTATGCATGGTTACCTCACCAGATGATTAAATTTTTGGGTATTCACGAAACTATGAGAGTTTCTTATTTTAATGCAGATTCGACCTGACGGCCAAAGGCAGTCCAAATTAATCATTTGAGTGAGGACACAAGCGGCAGGCAAGACATATCAAAATGCCAACCTGCCGCTTCTACATTTCAAATTAAGGTCTTGGCTCAACAGGTCGATATAAATCGCGAAAGGCCTTAAGAGCTTCGTGCAGCGCCTTGAATGTACCTCCCATTGTGGATTTTATTTCCTGCAGTTTCGTGCGTACCTGCTCCACAGTAGATTTTGCCTGTTCGGCATCCATAACTTTGCCATTCGCGTCAAAGCCTGCATGCGTGTCTACAATCCCTGCAAGGCTGGAATACATCGGCTGGGCGGCATTCAACGCAGCTTTGTAGGCATCCAACGCAGACTGCAAGGAGGAGACATCCTTCCCGTTTTCGGCAGCTTTGTCAATGCGCTCCTGAAATCTGGCAGTGTGTGCATCAACATCCGCAAATGCTCTGCTAATCTTTGCATATATTCGTAATTGACGCGCCCAAACTCTTTCAAGCCTTTCATTCGTCATTTCACCCGCAACAGGTGGAGCTTCATCTGCAGCAAAAGCGCTGGTGACGGGGAACGCCGCAAAGACAAGCGCGGCTGCGGAAAAAGCCAGGAGCAATTTCTTAATCATGAATTTCATCATAAACCTCCTTCAGGTTATGATGAAATTTTAGAGGCAGGGAGTTAAATGTATATGGCTGGGATGTAAAAAAGTTGTAAATTCTCTGCGGCGGAAAAATACTACGGCAACACAATCGGTGTAAGCGTGACGGTTGGCTGCGGAATGGGAGTTGGCAGCAAAGGCATCCACCCGCTATACGAGAAATATTCCGAGAGAAACTGCGTGCGCTCTTGCTCATTCATTGGGCGTGGACGTGAAAAATCCTCCAGCATGGCAGTCAGCAATTCCACACCCAGATATTTGCCGTCATAGAAAACATGGCGGTCAATAAATTCGCGGCGGGTTCCATCTATGACATTGCCATCGGGCAATTCGTACGTCATTTGGTCGAAGAAGAGGTTGCCCAGACCAAAATGAATAAATGAGTCGCCGCGAAATTCCAACAAATGCGGAAAGTGCGCCTGACTGCCGCTCACAACCGTTGCGCCTGCATCTGCAACAGCGTGGAAACCTGCTTCATGCTGATAACATGGGCCGTAGTGATAGCACTCCTCATGCTGAAACGTAAAAATGACCATATATCCTTGAGCGGCCACGTCCTTTATTTGCTGAGTGAAAAATTTGTAGTCACAATTTGCGGCGCCGGGAGCATAATCGGTGGCTTTTACGAATAAATAGGAAATCTTTCCGTTGCAGCCCATGAACGCAATCTTATTTCCGTTCACCTCCATCAACAAAGGTTTGCGCGCCTCGGTCTCATTTGCACCGCCGCCATAATACGGCAGATTATTTTGTTTGTACATTTCCAGTGTATCGAGCATGGCTTGCGTACCGCGATCTGCAAAGTGATCGCCAGTCAACTCCACAACATCGGTGCCAACATATTGCAGAAGCTCAAAATATTTTGGGTCGCTGCACAAAATGAAATTTTTATGCCCGGGTTCCGGGAAGGGACAATTCGGGTCAAACGGCACTTCATTGCTGATGTGAGTGACGTCAGCATTATGCAGCCAATCATAGATCAACTCGCCGGGGCGGGTGACGCCTTTCGTTTCCATCGTGAATGCAGTGGCGCGAACAAGAGCAGTCACACCTGTCAAAACGACAGTAGCCAGCTTCGATGGGTCGCGGTTGGATTCGGGCAATGCAAATTCTTCAGGATTTGTTAAATCGAAATTTATTTTGAGAGGATATGCGTCCGCGTTGAAATCCTTATGAAGGGGAGATTGCCCATCCACACTTAGCACTTTCCATTTTGGCTGAATCTCTTCAAACGGGATGATAGCCCAACTGGACAGATCTTCCCAGGCGGTATCCAACAGCTGGTCAGATGAAACGACTCTCACCGCGCTCGAAGCTGGCTCACCCCAAAGGGCAGTGAACGCCTCCAGAGTGGATTCCGCCATGAGTAAATCGTGCCCAGCCAACGGTCCGGAAGATGAAGCGCTTTTCCAGGCGGAGGATAAGTCTTCGTAGGTAACACTATCTGTCACAGTGGGAAATGGAGCCACAAGAGCATAAATCCACAAAGCGCCTGAGTCAGAGACATCCAGTTTTTGTGTGGCGAGTGCGGCATCCTTAACTAGCGGAATGTCCCATGTTTGAATAATGGCACGAAGATCATCGGGCACAGCGGGGCTCACCCACAACCCAGGCACCGCAGGGATGGGTGTTGCAGTTGAAATTGGCGGCGGGGTTAATGTGGAAGGGATGATCACTTCCGTTGCGGGGGCGCAGGCTGTGAGAATGAAAACACAAATCAGCAAACTACATATTTTTTTCATGCAAATCTCGATACTGTTTCAAAATAAAAGCACGAAGCAAGTAACACGCCTCGCGCTTGCAATACAACCAAAAGAAATGATGGGCTAAATCTTATCTAATTTTACTTGAGCCAGAGTAAAAGATTTCAACGCATCTGAATTGACGGTCACACCCAAACCAATACCGTTCGGACCATCGATGGTGGAGTCAGGGTTCAGGACAAAACGTTCGTTGGTGATATCCTGAGTGTAATATCTATCAGAAGCGGAAACATCGCCGGGCAAAATAAAATTAGGGAGAGATGCGAGCGCGAGATTGGAAGCGCGCCCAATGCCGGTCTCCAACATGCCCCCACACCAGACCGGCATATTGTTTTGCTGGCACAGATCATGCACCATGACGCCTTGACTCAAACCGCCCAACCTGCCCGCCTTGATGTTGATGATCTTGCAGGCTTTCATTTCAATGGCATAACGCGCATGGCGCGGTGTAATGATGCTCTCATCCAAACAGATGGGCGTTTCAAATTCAGCCTGGAATTTATGATGATCCCAAATATCATCTTCGAACAAAGGCTGTTCGATGAGCAAAAGGTTCAGCTTGTCCAATGGTTTAAGGCCGGGAGCGTCATCCATAGTGAATGCGGAATTTGCATCCACTTGCAGGCGCAGGTTTGGGAATTCCTTGCGGACAGCAGCAGCGACTTCCACATCCGTGCCAGGTTTGATCTTGAGCTTCGCGCGTCCATAACCTTGCTTGACAAAATCCGCTACGGTTTCGACCATCTTCGCGGGAGATGATTGAATCCCGATGGAAACACCGACTTCGACCTTGTCTCGCACACCGCCGAACAAATCACGCAACGACTTGCCGGCACGCTTGCCCAGCAAATCCCAAATAGCCATTTCAACGCCTGCCTTGGCAAGGTGATGTCCGCGAATGCTGGTTATTTTTTCCTGAAAATCTGCGGCGTCTTTTACGTCTTTGCCGAGGATCAATGGGGAAACAAAATCCCTGAGAATATGCATGGATGTGCCGGTGGTCTCATAGTTGTAACCAGGGTCATAAGTTGCAACGCACTCGCCATATCCAACAAGTCCCTCGGAATGGATTTCAATGATGACACATTGACGGTCTGTCTCGCGGCCAAAAGAGGTTTCGAACGGGGCAATTAATGGCATGGATATGTGATACAGGGTGATCGATTCTATTTTCATGTTTTATCCAATACTTCGTATGAAGTTACCCCTTCTCTATTTTCCCTTTGATACAAATTCAACCGAGAGGATTTGCCTTGTCGTCTTTGTGTAGTACACGGAATATACCTCGCCCTGCATGATATCGATCAAGGCCGGATTTGCATTGCCAAATGCCACTCCCCCCACCCGCATTTCGTAGCTTGAGACCGTCGTGCGGCTGGATGAAGGATCGGTGGCTGAACCAGTTTGCTTTTCAACTTTCACAAACTGGACTTCGCCCTCCGTCTTTTCAACCGAATTATCCACATCGGTTCGAACTCCGCGAAAAGCCCAGCCGGTAACCAATAACATAATGACAGTCCCTACCCACAAACCAATACTTGTCATTTCGGAAATAGCACGATACCCCAAAAATAAAGTGACCGCCAGAAATACAAGGAAGAGCCCCAGCACAAACCGGTGGGCAAATTGGTCAACTTCCTTGAAGCGTTTCACCTGTTTTTCTGAAAGCCTGCCATTTCGATTTGCGTTCAAATCGCTGTCATCGAAAGCAAAATAGCCTTTTAGTTGATTTTCATTCATAGCAGTCTATACCGCAATTCATTATTCAACTTTGACATCATCCTGGTCTTCATTCATTTTCATACTTCGCAGGGCATTATCCATGCTGGTGGATTCCAACCTCATACCGGGTGCAGGTGTTCCACAATACGGGCAAAGATTCCAAGAGAGTTCCATGAACTTTGAGCAGTTGTGGCACGTTTTCTTTAATTTGGTGTGACAGTTGGGACATATTTGCCAATCTTCCTTTACGCGGCGCTCACAACCCGGGCAAAGCGGAAGGTCTTCCAGTGCTTGAAGCAGAGCTTCCTCTTCAAGCGTGCGCTGATATTCTTCTTCCAGTGTCCGCGGCGGGCGCAAGATAAGATAGACCAATACGCCAGGCAGATTCAAGACCGCCACGAGCAAAGCTGCCAACGTCTGCACCAATGGATCTCGAGCGCGGGCACGAATGTCACGATACGTCCACACAACGAGGCTGATCCATAAGGCGGCAAGAAAAGCCCCACCGAATGCGGTGAGTACGAGGGTCAGGCTGCTAAGAAAAACGGGGTCAAAAGTCATGGATGCTCCGTATAAAACGGGGATATATTTATTCTAATCCATTAACAAGTCTTAAGGAGTTTGGAACTTAAAGCGCCAGTTCGTGCCGTCCTGCGTATATGTGGAGGTTGTTCCCATAACCTGATAAAAGGTTCTGCCCGGGCGCATGTAGATCGGGGTTCCATCCAAATTCGTCAATAGGATGGGTTGATCCATTTCAGTACGGTTCCAGTATGCGGGAATCGCCAGTCCATCACGGAATACAATTGCCTTTCCAAAATCGATCAGGTCAATATTGTAGACCTCGTCTTCGGCATTATATGGGTTTGCAAATATATGCGGAACAAACAGGGTAACCACGTTCGCAGCGGTGACCGGCAGTTCCGTCTGCGCGTCGGTAAGAGGAGCATACGCTTCCACCTTACCCTTGTCCATATCCTGCGATTCCTGATAGCGGAAGTAGTTATTTGTGGAAGGGTCATACTCCCAATAATTGTAACTATAAACGGAATAAAAGGAATAAATCCGCGTTGCCTGCAATTGACTTTCCGGCAGATCTGTTGAGAAAAAACCGCCGCTGATGGTTTGCGGGGAATTGTCCAATCCTTTTTTTATGGTGCAAGCAGCCCATTTTGTCGTATTGAAAAATACGTTGTTATAGGAATCGCGTTTGTATGGACCAATAAAATACGGCGGACAGGAACCAATTCCAACAATAATAAGAAAATCGCTGAGGTCCGTGCTGTGCAGATAGTTTAATTCGCGCGGGTCGGCGCCTTTGAACATAAGAAAGGCGTGATACATGCGGGCAACATGCTCATCCATAAATCTTCCAGAACGTACCGGCCCCACCATGGGAGAATCATTGCTATAAAAGACAGCAATGAAACGGGTATCACCCCATTCAATGTAATATTCATAAACAACATCTGCCAGGGTTAACCCGGATTGCGGACGGACATAATCCGGGGAATTGCCGATTTTAATGGCAAGCGGTCGGCGCAGCAGAAGAGATGGGTCGGCAACGGGCAATCCTGTCAACGGGTTGTTGACAATGGAAATTGTCGTGTCAACAGACGGAATGGCATCTACCGGCGTGGGCAGCCCATCTCCGGAAACGTACTTTGTCGGGTAGGGCGTATAGGTTGGCAAAGGCTGCAGGGTTGCCAAAGAGAGATAGGGGTCCGGAGATGCGGCGGACAAAGGCTGAAAAGGCGTCAGGGTAGGTTGAATGTCTGAGGAAACAGAAACAGGTTGCGGGGAAGGGAGAAGCGCTGCGTCTTCTGAAGGGGAAGCAGCAGGGGCGGCACAGGATGCGATCAGGATAATTGTTAAAATCGAGAGGGCAGTCTTTTGCACAACAAATCTGCGATGGCGATAAATCATGCACGGGATTGTACCAAAAGCAAACGGGGAAAGTGTCTCAGCAATAAAACTGATACAATTGTGCACTCCCATGTTGATTTTGATCTCCTGCCTTTTACTATTTGTCACAGCGCTGACATTGATCATTTTGCGCGTGCTGCAGCCCACTGCCCGCTATACATGGCTGGTGGCTGCAAGCGGCGGCATTCTATCCTTGTTGAGTGTATTTCTGTGGCTGACGCAAATGCCCTTCGAATTTGTCCTGCCTGCCTGGCAGCCGGTTTCCTTGTTTGCAACCCCGATCTTATTTCGTGCAGATGAAATTTCCTGGCCTTTCTCAATAAGTATTGCCGCGTTGACTTTGGCTACGGTCTTGACGGCTTCTGCGCGCCCGGTCTTTGTTAATGATTTTGCATGGATGGGTGCACTTGCCTTGGGCGGAGTTGGAATTTTGGCGGTAACGGCAGATAATCCGCTCACATTATTGCTGGTATGGGCTTTTCTGGATTTGACCGAACTGCTCACGCAATTGCGTTCTGTTGATGGAAAAGCCAACAACGAAAAAGTTGTGATTTCATTTTCAACCCGCGCGTTTGGGCTTGCGCTCTTATTGTGGGCAAATATTGTGAGCGCTGGAGAAGGAAGTACAGTCAACTTTCAATCCATGTCGGCAAGTTCCGGCTTGTTCCTGGTTGCCGCAGCAGGTTTGAGACTGGGAGTGTTCCCCTTGCATCTGCCTTACTCCTCCGAATCGACACTGCGGCGCGGGTTCGGCACGTCACTCCGTTTGATTTCTGCTGCATCCAGCATGGTGGTATTGGCACACACCCCGGTCGAAAGCTTGAATTCCATTATTACCCCGTTTCTGATAACCCTGGCATTGATCGCATCCGTTTATGGCGGCTGGATGTGGCTGCGTGCTCCCGATGAGTTGAACGGCCGCCCCTATTGGATCATCAGCCTCGTATCGTTATCCATGGTTTCAGCTCTCAGCGGCAACCCAACAGGTGTAATCGCATGGGGCTGCGCATTGATCCTCGTTGGAGGAGCGCTCTTCCTTACTTCAGTACAAATTACCTGGTTAAATCGTGTCATGCTGATAAGTGTGTGGAGTCTTTCAACATTGCCGTTTTCATTAACGGCAAGTGCGTGGTTGGGCAGGCTGGGAATATTCACTCCATTTGTCATTGCAACACAAGCATTAACCGTAGCCGGGTTTATCCGCCATGTCGTACGTCCGCCTGAGCGCGAATTGCTCGATACACAACCAGGCTGGGCACGTGCTGTGTATCCCACGGGCATTTTTCTTTTGATTATTATGCAGGTGACATTAGGGTTGATCGGCTGGAACGGAGCGCTACAGGTCGGCGCATGGCTGCAAGCCCTCATCGCTTCTCTCCTGACCTTTGGGCTGGTCTGGGCAACACCACGTTTCCGCATCCTCAACCCGATCCGAGCCCACTGGGTCACTTCCACAGCATCGCGTTTGAACGGGATCTATCAAGGGTTCTGGACGTTGTACCGTGTACTGGCAAGGCTCAGTCAAGCGATCATCGTCACGCTGGAAGGGGAAGGCGGCATCATGTGGACATTGCTCTTTCTCGCCCTCTTCGTTTCCATATTAACTCAAGGTTCTCCATAATATGTTGTCCGATACCATTTCCTGGATTGCTGTTGGGATGATCCTCGCAACATCCACAACCATTCTGATTAATCGCGACTGGCGCATAAGTCTCGGGGCATTGGCTGTTCAGTACGTTTCTGTTTTTTGGCTGGTCTCACGCCATCTTCCTTTTGTAATGGGCTCGGTCAAACTCATCGCCGGTTGGATGGTCGTAGCCGCACTCGGCATGACCCGCCTTGGATTGACCGATCTTGACAATGAAAAAGAAGATACCTTCTGGCCTCGCGGGCAATGGTTCCGATTAATCCTTATCTTTATCGTTGCGCTAGTCACAGCAGGTGCAACCTCACGAATCGAAAGCGCCATTCCAGGGCTGGGATTTCCAGTCATTGCAGGCGGTTTATTATTGATTGGTACCGGCGTTGTCCATTTAGGTGTCACTTCAGATCTTTTACGCGTAACACTGGGTCTTCTTACCATGCTGGCAGGATTTGAGATCATTTATGCAGCAGTGGAAAGCTCCATCCTCGTTACAGGTTTCCTAGCTCTTACAAATTTAGGGCTGGGAATTGTGGGATCCTACCTCCTCGTTGCAGGTTCAACCCCGCTTGAAAGCGAGGAAGAGCTATGAGTGCGCCTCTTCTGTGGATTGTTGTTCCTTTCCTTGGCGGGGTCTTGATCCTGCTCCTCTTGCGTGAACGTTATTCAGCTTGGGCAGGAGGCGCGTTATCAGCCGTCCTTGCATTGATCGCATTGATATTTCCAATAGACACAGCCCTTCTGCTTGGTACGGTCTCACTGAAAATATCCCCATCGATTCAGTTTTTTGGCCGCAGCTTCGAATTCGCCAAGGCTGATGGTCCTCTGTTAGCGATCATCTATGGGGTGGCTGCATTATGGTTTTTTGGCACGGAAGCGTCCGGTACGGCAAATCGGTTCGTGTCACTTGGCCTTATGATCGTATCATTATTAACAGCATCCATCGCCGTTGAGCCGTTTTTGTTTGCCGCACTCCTGCTTGAAATTGCAGCAATGCTTGTGATTCCTCTGCTTGTGCCGATGTATCAAAAACCCGGCCGAGGCGTCGTGCGCTTTCTCATCTATCAAACGCTTGCCATGCCTTTCATTCTCTTCTCCGGGTGGATGTTGGCCGGCGTGGAAGCCAGCCCCGGTGATCTAGGCACCACCACACAGGCAGGCACAATGCTTGGGCTGGGATTTGCGTTTCTGCTGGCGGTTTTTCCTCTCTACAATTGGATTCCCATGTTGATGGAAGAATCCTCCCCATATGCGACAGGCTTCCTGCTTTGGGCACTACCTACGTTTACAGTCGTTTTCGCGCTCGGCTTTCTGGACCGTTATACATGGTTACGCACGACCCCGCAGCTTGCCAGCGCCATTCAATTTGCAGGGATTGTCATGGTCGCAAGCGGCGGCATTTTTGCTTCCCTGCAGCGTCATATTGGACGAATGCTGGGATACGCAACAATTGCTGAAACAGGGTTATTGATCCTAATCATGGGATTAAGATCATCAGAGATCGTCAACCTTACCTTTCTTATCCTCATCCCGCGCGGACTGGCTCTGGCAGTTTGGGCGCTGGCGCTATCCATCATCAAACGAAAATCCTACTCCCTGCTTTTCAGTGAAGTACAGGGACTTGCCCGCAGTTACCCAATTACGGTTGCCGCGCTTATCCTTGCTCACTTATCCATGGCAGGGTTTCCGCTGCTGGCTGGCTTTCCCGCACGTCTGGCAATTTGGCAGGAACTGGCGGGGCAATCTTTAAGCACCACTGTATGGGTCTTCGTTGGAATGTTGGGGCTGCTGGTTGCAGCCATTCGCACGCTGGCTGTCTTTGTCATGGTGGAAGAGCAAAAATGGGGAATAAACGAGTCCTGGGTGCAAATAGCCATGCTTGGGCTGGGAGTGATCGGGCTTTTCATCCTAGGAATGTTCCCGCAAATATTACAGCCATTTCTGGCAGACTTGCCTTCCCTCTTCAATCGCCTTGGTCAATGAGCCTCCCTGTGCGTGCTATAATTTTATAAAACATCGCCCATGTATCGAACTCAACAATCGCGTTTTAACAGAAGAGATGAGCATTGGAATTTTCTCATAAACAGCGGAGATCACTATGGAATTTGAACAAATCGTCAAACGACTCGACTTTCTGGAAAAACAACAGCGTGAAAACAAGGAAACCCTCGGCATATTAAGTGAGCGTTTGACCTCCTTCGAATCCTCGGTTGGTGTCGTTTCCAAGCAGATCAAATCGATCAGCAAACAGGTAACAGATATAACCCCCGCCACCAAGCGGGTGGAACAGTTCGAAGCCATGCTGACCAAGCAGCGCAACGAATTGCTCAAACTGATCGAGGAAAAAGAGAAGACGCACACAAAGGCAGAGCGCGATCTGGAAAAAAACTTCCAAACTGAATTTACCGAGGTCAACAAAGCTGTTGCCCAATTAAAAACCACCACAGATTTAACCGAGATCAAAAAACAACTCAAGCAGCGGGCGGATGAACTACAACGCCTGGTAAATAACTTCGCAGACTTAAAAGCGCGCATGGACGAAGTCAAACATACCAACGAAGATGTTCAACATGCCTTGCGGGCTTCTGACGAAGCCCGCAAGAATGACCTGAAACGGGTGGCGGATGTTCAAGGCGAGTTAACCTCCCTTCGTAAAAGAATTGACGAGAACCGCGAAAAAACAACCATTACCGCCGACAGCATACGCAACGTTGAAAACCGTTTCACAGAACTGATCGCATCCGAATTGGAGCGCAAGCAGGCACAAAACGCCTTCATCGAACAACAAGCCGTGGCACAAATTGACCGTGACCGCGCCTGGAAAGAGTGGAAGGAAAAGTATGAATCCTTCCAAAAAGAAGCCGAGGGTCTTGACGTCCACATCCAAAAATTGGACGAAGCACTTCGCGGCGCAAAGAAAGCCCAGGATACCTACCTCGAACTCAACACCAAACTGGAACGCCGCATTAACGAAGTAACCGAAATGCAGCGACTGGCTGAAGACCGGTTAAGGCAGGAATGGATCAGCTTCAAAGCCGATGACCAAAAACGCTGGACAGGGTACAGCCTCTCCGCCGAAGAATCCTTCCGCGACATTCGCAAGGAAGTCCAAAAATATGATGACCGCATCACGCCCCTGAACGATATCACCCAGGTCCTGCAAGACCAGATGCACCAAACCACCGACACGACCGAAAAACAATTGCAAGAGTTAATGAATGTGGTGCACGAATGGATGACATCCTATCAACGCATCATGGGACACGGCAAGAAGACAACAAAAAAATAACGAACACCAGCTTTCTGAAACAAGTGGAAATCATTATAGTTTCCACTTGTTTATTTTCAAAGTGTGGTTAAATTGAAGCATGAGAGTTATTGGTACAGCAGGCCACGTAGACCATGGCAAGTCAACACTAATCGAAGCGCTTACCGGCACACATCCAGACCGCCTAAAAGAAGAACAAGCCCGCGAGATGACCATTGAACTTGGTTTCGCGTGGCTGACACTCCCCAACGGTGAGGAAGTCGGCATTGTGGATGTGCCCGGGCACCGTGACTTCATCGAGAACATGCTCTCAGGTATTAGCGGGATCGATGCGGCATTGCTGGTTATCGCCGCCGATGAAGGAATCATGCCGCAGACGAAGGAACATCTGGCAATTTTGGATCTATTGCAGATTCCCGCCGGATTGATCGTCATGACAAAAATAGACCTCGCTTCAGACTCAGGGTGGCTTGACCTGCTCGAAGCAGACATTCGCTCCGCTGTGAGCCATACCGTTTTCAAAAATGCGCCGGTAGTCAGAGTCTCTGCCAGAAATAAAACAGGGCTCAACGAATTAATTTCCTCCCTGGAAAAAATAGTACAGGAGAAACCTGCACGGCTCGACCTAAATCGTCCGCGCCTGCCCATTGACCGCGTCTTCAGCATCAGCGGATTCGGCACCGTGGTCACAGGCACGCTTAATGACGGACATCTCTCCATTGGCGATGAAGTGGAAATTCTGCCAAGCGGGTTGAAAGGCAGGATTCGCGGGCTTCAAACCCATAAGAAAAAAGAAGAAAGAGCAGTTCCCGGCTCACGTACAGCAATCAATATCTCGGGCGTGGACACTGATCTAATTCGGCGCGGCGAAGTCGTCATTCACCCAAATCAATATCAACCCACCCGCAGAATTGATGCACGCTTCCGTTTGCTTAACGATGTTGAACTAACCATCAAGCACGGTGATGAAGTGAAATTCTTTGTTGGCGCAAGCGAGACAATGGCAACTTTACGTTTGCTTGGCACGGAAGAATTGAAGGCAGGCGAAGAAGGCTGGATCCAACTCGAACTGCGCAATCCACTCGTCACAGTACGCGGTGACCGCTATATCCTGCGCCGCCCGTCACCCAGCGAAACCCTGGGCGGCGGTGCAGTTGTTGACCATCAACCCAAAGGCAGACACAAGCGTTTTGATCAGAGCGTGATTAAATCTTTGGAATCGCTTTCGCAGGGTTCTCCTGCCAGTGTGTTGATGGAAGCGGCGCTGGCATTGAACGTCTCCTCGTTGAAGGAAGTTATCGCCAAATCCAGGCTGGATACTGCCACGGCTGAAACCGCGCTAAAGGAATTATTGGAGAACGGCCAACTTCTCGTTTTGGAAGAAGGCAAGACAGACACAAAAAGTGATGTGCTTGCCATCGCGCTCCCCTTTTGGAACGACCTGCGCGAGCGCATTGAAACTACTCTTGACATCTTCCATAAACAATTTCCATTGCGGCGTGGCATTCCGCGTGAAGAGTTGAAGAGCAGGCTAAAACTCACGCCGCGTATTTTCAATGCAGCCGTCAAAAAGCTCGTGGAATCGAACATCCTGACGGATGTGCGGGGAGTTGTATCCCGCCCGGGGCATGAGATCAAGTTCGATGCCAGTCAGCAGGCCAAGGTCCAGGAGTTGATGCGAAAATTCGCAAAGACTCCGTATGCCACGCCCAGCGTCAAAGAATGTCAGGCGGAGGTTGGCGAGGAAATCGTCAACGCGCTGGTTGAAACGGGAGAAATGGTGGCGGTCTCGCAGGATGTTATTTTCCGCAAGCAGGATTATGACAGGATGGTGGAAAAAATAAAATCTGCCATTCAGCAAAAAGGACAGATTACGCTTGGCGAAGTGCGCGATATGCTTGATACAACCCGCAAATATGTTCAGGCTTTATTGGAGCACTTGGACTCAATCGGTGTGACCATGCGAGATGGGGATGCAAGAAAGTTGAGAAAGTAAATGCACATGGGCGCCATCATAAAAAAATTACTAACACCTCCACAGTATGCAAATGAAGAGGATTCATATAAGGCGTATTTATTGCATCTCATTCTGTGCGGGTTGATCCTTGTCCCCATTCCTTATGTATTGTATTTTGTAATCTTTGACCCACAGGAATCTTTGCTGGCGGTGCTGCAAGGCGGGATCGGCGAGATCATCAACATTATCTTGCTGGTTTTATTATGGCGGGGATACGTCCGCTTCGCATCCATAGCTCAAGTAACTGCATTTTGGCTTTTTCTTACCATCTCTGCCTTCATCGGGTACGGAGTGTTGGGTGAAGCCTATCTCTTGGGGTATCCGCTTGCGATCGTGATCGCAGGGGTTCTGCTGGGCGGCACCGCAACACTTATTGTGACGATCCTTTCCCTGCTTTCAGGTTTGGTCATGTTGTACGCGCAAAACCAGGGAATGCTTCTTCCTGCCAGTGAGCGTTCTTCCATCGTGGCGTGGATTCTCAGTCTCGCCATTTTTCCAATGGGAGCGGCGCTGCAATATCTCTCTTCACGCACGGTAAAAAAAGCTATGGAACGGATTCACCTCAGCGAGGAAAAATATAGATTAATATCCAGAGTGAGTTCAGACTACACCTTTGAAAGCATGGGGGATGAAAATGGAAATGGAGCTTTAGTCTGGGTAGCGGGCGCCTTTGAAAAAATGACCGGGTACACCTATGAAGAATATGTAGCCAAAGGCGGCTGGCTTGGACACGTCCATCCCGATGATCTTGAAAAAGATGCCCAGGACATGGAAAAGTTAATGAGAAACGAGGATGTCGTCAATTCCGAGATTCGTACATTTACAAAAAATGGTGAAATCCGCTGGGAACGTATTTTTGCCCATCCTGTATGGGACAAAAAGAAGAACCGGCTGATCGGAATTGTAGGCGCAGTACAGGATGTGACAGTCCAAAAGGAAGCCGAGGACATGCTAAAGGAAACTCTCTTGCGGCAAAACGCCATTCTCGACAACATTCCGGACATGGCCTGGCTGAAGGATGTGAACAGCCGTTACATTGCTGTCAACGAACAATTCACATTAACAAGCGGACACAAAACAGAAGATATTATCGGCAAAACAGATCACGACATTTGGGAAAAAAGTTTTGCAGATAAATACCGTCAGGACGATTTGGAAGTGATGCAAAGCGGTCTGCGCAGGCAGATGGAAGAACCTCAAGCTGACAGTACGGGCAGGGAATACTGGGTGGAAACCATTAAGACTCCCATCCGAAATTCGTTCGGAGAAATCATCGGCACTACCGGCATCGCCCGCGAGATCACCGAAAGAAAAAAAGCCGATCTTGAGCGCGAAAAATTGATTTCAGAGCTGGAAGCAAAGAACGCTGAACTGGAAAGATTTACGTACACGGTCTCACACGACCTAAAATCGCCGCTGGTTACCATTACAGGATTTCTCAGCTATCTCGAAAAAGACGCGCGCAGCGGGAACTTCGAGAGTTTCAACAAGGATATCAGCCGCATTCAACATGCTGTCCAAAAAATGCAGGAACTTTTAAAAGACCTGCTCGAACTATCGCGCATCGGCAGGATCATGAATGAACCGGTCGAAGTACGCTTTGGCGACCTTGTAAAGGAGGCGCTAACAGCTCTCGAAGGGCAGATCACAGCCGGGCGCGTCAATCTTGAATTCGCAGATGATGATCAAAAAATCCAGGGCGATCATATGCGTCTGGTGGAAGCCATGCAAAACCTGATAGATAACGCCATCAAATTCATGGGAGATCAGCCTGATCCGAATATCAAAATCGGCACGATCCTGGATGCGCAGAATGACCCAACTTTCTTTGTACAAGACAATGGCATCGGCATAGACCCGCAATATTGTGAGCGCATCTTCGGGTTGTTCAACAAACTGGACACAAATACACAAGGTTCTGGCGTAGGCCTGACCATCGTTAAGCGCATCATTGAAGTACATGGCGGCAGGATCTGGGTTGAGTCGCAACCCGGCAAAGGTTCCACCTTTTACTTCAAACTAAATAAGCACACATCTTTTTAACTAAAAAGGAGCATCCATGTGCGGACGTTTCACACTCACTGTTGACCCTTCTGAATTACAGGAAGCATTTGGCGAGTTCACATTCCCATCCCAATTTGCGCCGCGCTTTAATATTGCGCCGTCGCAACCCATTCTCGCCATCCCGAATGATGCAAAGAACAAAGCTGACTTCTTTTCATGGGGATTGATCCCCTCCTGGTCCAAAGACCCCACCATTGCAAACCGCCTCATCAATGCCCGCGGTGAGACCATCGCTGAAAAACCATCCTTTCGCGGAAGTCTCAAATACAAACGCTGTCTCATCCCCGCAGACGGATTTTATGAATGGAAAGCGCAAGGCGGCGAAAAAACAAAAGTCCCATACTTCATCCACATGAAAGACCGCTCTCCATTCGCCTTCGCAGGCTTGTGGGATGAATGGCACTCCCCCGATGGCGGCACACTGCGCACATGCACCATCATCACCACCGAACCAAACGAATTGATGGCAACCCTGCACAACCGCATGCCGGTGATTCTGAATCAAAAGGATTATGCCCAATGGCTTGATGCCGCGCCTCAGACTCCTAATCACCTGCTTCACCTCATCAAGCCTTTCCCAGCTGACAAAATGTCCGCCTATCCCGTTTCCACATTGGTAAACAAACCGGGCAACGACCGTCCTGAATGCGTTGTACCTGCGTCATAGAAAATGCGTCCACTGAAAAACTGGCTGACCACTCACTTCCCTGCTCTTTCCTCACGTGATTATGTCCTATTCCTGATCGGGCAATTCGTCTCCGTCATTGGCACATGGATGCAAGCCACCGCCCTGCCCTATCTTGCCTATCGCATCTCAGGCCGCCCTTTGGATCTGGGAATCATCGGATTCTCGAACACATTACCTACATTGTTATTTGCACTTCCCGCAGGGGTATTGGTCGAACGCTGGGATAAACGCAAGACGGTTATCATTTTCCAGGCCATTATGTCGATTCAGGCATTTGGGTTGGCATATCTTGCATGCACAGGTCAAATCCAGATCTGGCACATTGTCACATTGGCATTTTTCTACGGTTCCGCCGTCTCCGTGGAAGTGACTGCCCGTCAGGCAATGCTTATTGAGTTGGCAGGACGCGAGGCGCTGCCCAGCGCCATTGCCTTGCAAACCACTGCATTCAACCTCGGGCGTGTACTCGGTCCATTAAGTGCGGCATGGCTAATTTCGGCAACAGGCAGCGAAGGCAGCGTCTTTTTGGCGAATGGTGTTAGTTTCGTCTTCGTGATCATCGGTCTGTTTTTCGCCCGAACCAGATTCAAAGTCGAGGGAGAAGCGACCGAATCCCAAGGCATGGGAAGTCAATTCAAGGAAGGGCTTGTTTACATCCGCCAAAACGCGGTTGTTTTGTCCGCTATCTTAATGTCGGCATTGCTTGGATTCTTTGGCATGCCGCTGCTTCAACAAATCCCTGCCCTTGCCCGAGACGTTTTAAAAACCATAATGGACACAGAACCGATGATCGCCGCACGGACAAGCAGTTTATATACTGCGCAGGGCATAGGCGCCGTAGCAGCAGCCTTCCTCGTAGCGTATCTTAGCCTAGCAAATAAAAGCAAAATGTTGTTATGGGGTCAAATCGCCTTTATTTTTCCGGTCATCATCATGGGCATCACAACCAACTTAAATCTCGCGTTGATTCTGCTGGTCTTAATAGGCTGGGGAACGGTCACTCAACTGGTAACCATGAATACGATGATTCAAATGGAAGTGCCGAACGATCTGCGCGGACGGGTATTTAGCATCTACTTTTGGGCATTACAGGGTGTGGCACCATTCGGAAGCATTGTGGTCGGCTGGCTGGCACAGACCTGGAATGTGCAAACTGCTATTGTGACAGGCGGAGTTGCATGTTTGATCGGGGTCATTTTTGTTCGTCTGTTTTTCCTGCAAAAAAGCCGAATTACGGCTTAAGCCGGGATGAGTATTTTCAGCCCAGCTTGATACGTTTTTTTACCCATGTTATGATGACGGATATGCAAAAAGACTTCAATGAAGACGCCCCAAACCCTGTTGAGGGCCGCGGAAAAAAGGGTCAAGACTCATCGATCGATTCTCCCCTGAAACAACGCAGCTTTCTCAGCCGATGGATGAACAGCCTTGTGGACATAGGGCTTGGCGAGCCGCTCTTACGAATTGGTACAAATCTGTTTTCGATCATCGCAATTGGAATTGTGATAGTGCTCGTGCAGGTCTTTTTCCGTCAGCTAAATTCCCCGCTCTCAGAAAACAGCGTGCAGGCTTCAGGTCCCGCTGTGAGCGCAGCAATTGTATCCACTCCTGCGTTGGATAATCCCGTTATCGAAGGAATAACCCGCTCCGCGCAAATCCATACGAATATCCCCAGCCGCCCGCGCAACGAGATCACCAAGTACACCGTGCAGGAAGGGGATACTGTTTTTGGCATTGCTGAAAAATATGGATTGGAACCGCAGACAATTTTATGGGGAAATTATGAAATCCTTTTGGACGATCCCCATTCGCTGCGCCCCGGCCAGGAATTGAACATCCTGCCGGTTAATGGAGTGTACTGGCAATGGCTGGGCGGCCTGAGCTTTGGCTCATGGGCTGAGTTTTATGGTGTGACTGCTGCCGATATTATCGAATACCCCGCTAATAATATTGACGCCAAATCGATTGGCGACTATGAAAACGCAAACATCCCTGTTGAGACGTGGCTGATCATTCCCAACGGAAAAAGGGAATTCGTTAGTTGGAGTGCGCCGCTTGGTGTGACTCGCGAGAATCCCGCTTCAGCTCGTGTGCTCGGTGCGGGCGCGTGCGACCCAGTCAGCGGCGGCGCTGTTGGATATGGCTACTATGTCTATCCCACCAACAAACATTATCTTTCAGGCTTTGATTATTCGACAAAAACAAACCATCTCGGCATTGACCTGGCCGGCAACGAAGGAGAAGGCGTGTATGCTGCGGACGCAGGTGTGGTCGTTTACTCGGGCTGGAACGATTATGGCTACGGTAACATGGTCATGATCGATCATGGCAATGGGTTTCAATCCCTGTATGCGCACTTGAGCGCATTCAACGTGGGGTGTGGACAAAGCGTTGGGCAGGGAGAAGTGATCGGCGCTGTCGGTTCTACGGGTCGCTCCTCAGGTCCGCATCTGCACTTTGAATTGATGGCAGGCATGAAAGTCAACCCCTGGGATTATTTACCGCCGCCCTAATACTTGCCAAAGCCGAAAGGCTATACTATAATCTCGGTCGCTTTCTGGTCGCATAGTTCAGCTGGTTAGAACATTCGGTTCACATCCGAAAGGTCACAGGTTCGAGTCCTGTTGCGACCACAAAAAACTGCCCAGAAAGCAGTTTTTATTTTTAACCGGCTTCCCGTCCAACCTATCAAAAAGTCTCATACTTTCATAAGAATTTGGTTTCCCGCCGAATTCTCTTTTATAATCAACCCACAATGACAACAAGGACAAACGAAGCCTGGCTGGCAGACCTGCGAGACTCAGGCATAAACCATACAGAAGCATTGAATGACCTGCGCGATATCATCCAAAAGGGCCTCCCCTACGCCCTCTCACGCTGGCTTTCATCCGATGACCCTCTCTTTCAACCCCTCGTGGAAGAAGTCACGCAGGAGACCCTGCTGCGCGTTCTGGATCAACTCAATACCTTCGAAGGCCGCAGTCTCTTCACCACCTGGGTACACAAGATCGCCATCCGGATCGCGCTCACCGAACTGCGCCGCAAACGCTGGCGCGATGCCTCTCTCGACGAACTGACAGAGAATGAAGACACTCCCCCTCCCCCCGGCCTGCTGGCTGACCCCCAGGCATCTCCCGAAACTTCGGCAGAACGATCGGACATGCTCGTCCGCGTCCGCCGCATTCTGGAAGAAGAGCTCACTGCCAAACAACGCGAAGCGCTCGTTTTACTAGGCTTGCAAGACATGCCAATGGAAGAGGCCGCCAAACGCATGAAAACCAACCGCAATGCTCTATACAAGTTGCTCCATGATGCCCGTCTAAGGTTAAAAAGACGCCTCGCCCTCGAAGAACTCACTCCGCAGGATCTGCTAACTGCCTTCGAGCAAAAGTAAGATTAATATTTTATTAATCGTCACAACTCTAGCATGAACATAAAAAATTTCATTCAACGTATTCAAAATACATTTACCCCGCAACAAGAAGAATTGGAACTCCAGGATGAGGTGGTTCTTAAGTTCCTACGCGTACTTGAAAATGCCCGCGAAGAGGAACTATCCTGCAGCGAAATGTACGCCCGTCTTGATGAATTCGTGGAAAACGAAGTCCAGAGCAAGGATTCGGAAAAACTCGCCCCGCTTATCCACGAACATCTGGATATGTGCCCTGAATGCTGCGAAGAATACGAAGCGCTTCTGACAGTGCTCGAGCACACAAAAAAGGAATAAAAAAAATGACGGGTTTCTACCCGTCATTTTTTTATTTTAAGCATGGAATATTTTCTCGCCCGCGCGAATCGCGACCTTTAACCGATTCTCAGCCGGTGTGATTGGACATGACCACATCTCGTTGTATGCGCAATACGGGTTATAAGCGACATTGAAATCCACAATAAAATATCCCCCCGGCAAAGGCTCGGGGTCGAGATACCTGCCTGCCGGATAGGTTTCTTTCCCAGCCAATGTATCAACAAAGGGCAGGAAGAACCCATGCTGGCTTCGATAGATCGTCAACTCCGCTTCATTACCATCCACCAAAAAACGGAATTTCCCAAACTTCTCGTACACCTGAACATCTCCTGTGGAAGTTTGCATTTCAAATGTTTGTTTGTCTTCGAACTCTTCCACCTTCACTTCCAAACGCAGTGCATCGTTCTCGGGAAAATACTGCAGCCCACGAAAATCCATTCGCTGCTCGCGAGTCAACGGACTCTGCGGGTGACTGCCAAAAAATTCATCTTTCTCTGCGCGAAACGCATCCAACTCAGACATTTTGCCTCCATTATCGATTATGCACAATAGACTGTAACAACGCTGGAATTCTTACGAAATCATAACCAAATCCACAACCCCTTGTCATTTCATCTGCTTTATGCTATTTTTAGTCAGAGGACAAATTGAATGGCTTCAACACAAAAAACCGTAATGATTATCGAAGATGAACCCGATGCCGCCGAATTATTTTCAGAAATGATGCGCCTCAACGGATTCCGCGTTATCAAAATGTTCTCCAGCGCCCCAGCCATTCCAATGATCTCGCAGGAAAAGCCGGATGTCATTCTTCTGGATATCATGATGCCCGATATTTCCGGGCTGGAAGTCCTGCGCTACATGCGCCGCGAGCCAGATCTTGCCAACATCCCGGTCATCGTAGTGTCTGCCAAAAGCATGCCCGGCGATATAAAAATGGGTCTCGAAGCAGGGGCATCCATGTATCTCACCAAACCTGTTGGCTTTCTCGATCTAAAAGAAGCTGTGGAAAAAGTATTACACAATCACGACACATGAGTTTGCTACGCACCTTTATTGCCATCGAGCTTCCTGAACAAATTCAAAATGCGCTCGAAAAACAGACCGCCCGCCTGCGCCAACCCCTGGGGGACGACTTGGTGCGCTGGATTCCCACACAAAATATGCATTTGACCTTAAAATTCATCGGGAATGTTGCCGCTTCCCACATGGAATTCCTCAAACAGCTTATTTCGCAAACAGCAGATTCCCATTCACAGTTTAACCTGCAAATCAGCGGCATCGGCTCTTTCCCAAACTCAAAACGGGCACGTGTACTCTGGGCAGGCATCCACGCCCCGGCAGAACTAACCTCCCTGCAAAAAAGCATTGAGGCAGGCACAACCCGTTTGGGCTATGAAAAAGAAGAACGCCCCTTCTCCCCTCATCTAACCCTGGGGCGCGTCCGTCAAAACATTGACCAGGCAGGTCTGCAAAAAATCCGCACAACAGTAGATGCAATTCAGCTAGGCAATATTGGATCTGCCAGAGTAGACTCCATTCACTTGTATAATAGTGAATTGCACTCCAACGGCTCGATTTACACAAAACTATTTTCCGCACCATTGAAAAAAACATAACTGAGGTGAAATCTGAACGCACTAGAACTTGCTCGTGAAATCGTAAACTCGCTTGAAGACAAAAAAGGAGAAGATATCGTCCTGATCGACTTGAAAGATATCGTGTCATTTACCGACTATTTCGTCATCTGCACCGGCACCAGTGACCGCATGATCGATGCTCTCGCAAAGTCTGTCATTGAAGATATTCGTTCCAAATTCAAGAAAAAAGGCAAACAACAGGGATTCTCCCGTGATGGCTGGGTGATCGTGGACTTTGGTGACATCATCCTTCACCTGTTCTCGCCGGACCAAAGGGATTTCTATCAACTTGAAGAGCTATGGGAAGACGGCAAAGTCCTCCTCAGATTACAGTAAAAAAAAGAATTCCGCAGGTGAAATCTGCGGAATTCTTTTTTTTACTCCTTATATTGCCTGAAAAAATCAACTCATTGATTATATTCGTAGTGATTGGTTAATGTGTAGGTAATGTAATTGACCCAGAGCGGCTGTACTTTATCCCACTCGTAATCGTGAGACGAGAAAGTCTGAATCACCATACGCCCGTCTAAACACACTGCCAGCACGCCATAATCCGACTTGCGATTTTGGTGAAGGCCACCCACCAGCACCGCATCTCCACCGGAACTCAATTCCAACAGATCCCCAGCGTCAGTAAACCAGACTGGATATGGATATGAAGGCGCCTGCACGATATTGGGCGTGGAGAGCAGCGGATGGGATTTATCCAGCCAATAGATTGAGAAATCGAACGGGTCATATTGATAGTTTCGCGTCCAGTCACGGAAGAATTTAACACCGCACTTGCTTAATATTGGAGCAATCTTGCCGCTGGCAATCTTATCCAGATGCCAGGCTTCGATGATGACCGCGCCTCCATCGTCGATGTGATCATATAGCATTTCGAACATTTCCCCGCTGAAGCCGGATCGAAACTCCGACGCCACGATGATTAAATCCCATGAAGTGGCGGAATTGGCATATTCCTTGAAGGTTCCAAGACCATCACCCGCATTCACGATCCTGCCGCCAGAAAAACCCATGGAATTGATAGTGTTGTCAACAATTGGCAGCAAGGATGCATCCCCCGCG
>JAEURE010000200.1 GCA_016789485.1 Anaerolineales bacterium
GAGTTCAAGTAGATTCTCTATTTCATTATAGATCGGAGCAATGATTGAATAAATGATTTTCATGAATTCTTTTTCTTTTCACGTTTCGGGATTCGAGCTTGCGGTTGCAGCTTATCGGCAGGAGGACCAAATTGACGGGAGTCTTCCTCTGCAAACGGAGGCAACCCCAAAATTCGGCGCTGTAAATATTTATAAACCACAATTACAGAAGCCAGCAATGGCACAATCAGCAGGGCACCCATGATGCCTTCCAGAATCGTGGCAATCATGATCGAAATAAAGATCAAAGCCTCATTCATGTGCAGGCTGCGCCCCATGATATACGGACGCAGTAGAAAATTCTTCAAATTGATCAAAACAAGATATACAATGAAAACAATGACAGCCACCCAGGCGTTGGACAGCGGAATCCAGCTGGAGCCTTCGAGCAACGCCACAGCCACAGCCACAGCCACAGCAAGGAATGGGCCCACATCTGGTATGAGGGTAAAAAAACCAGCAATCACACCCAACACCAGCGCGCCAGGGATGCCCATAATAGTCCATGCAATGGTAAAGACAATACCAACCACCACCATAAGTACGATCTGTCCGCGCAGGTAAGCCATCCACACTTCGCGCAGGCGGGAATACAACTCGTGCATGTCCTCTTGGTATTCCAACGGAGCAAGCCCGATAATGGCTTGCCGCATACGCGGCCATTCACTCATGAACAAATGGACGCTGACGATGATCACTAAAAACCACAAAACACTGACGGATGTAGTTTCAAGCAAAGCCAGCGCTTCTTCGGGCAGGGGCGTAAGTACGGCATCCTGCACATGGGAAAGACTCTCGCCAAGTTGTTCAAAATGAAAGACCATTCCGCCAAATTCAACGGGATCTGATAAAGTCCGACTCACTTCCCGTGAAAGATCAAGCAGGTCCTGAGCCACAATCTTTATCTCATCAAAAAAGATCGGGGTCAAAGTGGCGGGCACACCCACTAAAAAAACCAGTGCCGAAAAATAAACGATATTCACCGACACCGTACGCGATAACCTTGTTCGAGTTGTCAAATACCCCACGGCGGGGCTGATCAAATAAGCAACAAATGCCGCGATGACCAATGCCTTCACTGCTTCATGTGCGTAAATCAGCAACGCAATAAAAGCGAAAAAGAGGATCAAAGCAACTGTGTAACGAAACGGCCTACTCCATTTTTTTTGTTCAACACTCATAATATTCTCTTCACTGCATCTAAAGTTGGTTCAATAATCGGCGCGGAATGAACCGCCCGCATTGCAGCGCGGACATCCTTTAAACCGCTGCCAGTATTCAATACAAGAATAGGATGATCGCTTCCCACTACACCCAAGCTTGTTGCCTTGACCAAACCAGCATAAGCCGCCGCCCCGGCAGGTTCAGGAAAGACTCCCATCGTTCCCAACTCTGCAATGGACTTGATAATCTCATCATCGGTCACGGTGATATAGGTGCCGTCAGTTTGCTGCGCCGCACGTACTGCACGGACTCCATCACGCGGCAGATCCACTGAAATACTGTCTGCTATGGTCGTAGCTGAAACAGGTGTAATGGTTTCCGTGTTTGCATGAAAAGCATTTGCAATCGCAGCAGAACCCTCCGCCTGTACACCGATAATGCGGGGCAAATTCGGAATCCAACCCAGGGTCAGCAGGTCTTTGAAACCCTTGTGAATTCCTGAAATAATATTCCCATCTCCCACCGAGACGAAAATGGTCAGAGGCGGATGATCATCCAAGGTACTGTCCTGTTTATGCCAATCACGATGAGCTTCAACCCACCATTCCCAAATCTCAAAGGCGGCGGTCTTTTTGCCTTCCACGGTAAACGGATTGTAGCCTGTATTACGGCAATACCAGCCAAACTCATCAGCAGCTTTGACAGTAAGATCAAACGCATCATCATAGGTTCCGTCCACTAAAATCACTTTCGCACCGAAAATCAATAACTGCGCTACCTTCGCCTGCGGCGCAGACTTGGGCGCGAAGATGACAGCCTTTTGTCCCACCGCCGCGGACATACCCGCCAAGGCTGCGCCGGCATTACCAGTAGATGCTGTCACAACCACTTCTGCTTTAATCTCACGCGCCCGAGTCACCACCACTGCACTGGCACGATCTTTGAAAGAAGCCGTGGGATTGCGCGATTCATCCTTAAGCCAGAGATGTTTGAGGTTAAGGCTCTTTGCCAGTCGCGGCAGGGCAAAGACCGGGGTCCAGCCTGCGGCGTGCAAAGGAGTAGAATCACCCTGGGGTTCATCCACAGGCAAAAGAGGCAGATACTTCCAAAGAGAAGGTTCGGTCCGCGAGGTGATATCTTCAGGTTGGAATTTTTTCCTGATCACATCATAATCAAGGACAACATCGAGATTTCCACCGTCTTTTGGACAGGTGTATGTAACCTGTCCTTGCAGGTATTCGGTACCACAAAGCGAGCATTTATAGCCAGTGAAGTTTTTCATAGCCTCATAATTTTACCCGATATGGATATTCAGTTGAAAAGGACTTGCAAGATCCGGATCTTGCAAGTCCTTTATTGGGTTCAGCCTGTTTATTGACTATTTCTTTCCCACAACTCCCTTGCGATCATTTCCTGATCCACGGGAGTCTTATCAACCCTCACACCCACTGCATTGTAGATCGCATTCGTGATGGCGGGCGTGGTTGGGATACTGCAAATCTCTCCCACGCCTTTCGCTCCATAAGGTCCTGTTGACACAGGATGTTCTACAATAATGGAGGTGATCTCCGGTGTGAGCATAATGCCAGGGACACGGTAACGTGCAAGGTGATCCGTGACAACATTTCCATTCTCAACGAGGAATTCTTCAGTAAGACAATTGCCAAGCCCCATCATCACGCCGCCTTCGATCTGTCCCTGCAGGCCAAGCGGATTGACCGCCATGCCCACATCATTGGCAGAGATGACTTTCAGTACGCGCACTTCACCCGTCAGCTTGTTGACTTCCACTTTAGCGGCTTGCACACCGAACGAGAATGCGAAGTGCATGTCACCGCCAGTGCCAAGAGGTTGGGTCTTCGGCGCTTCGTACATGTAGCGGACTATTGGCTGTTTACCCAAGGCAGTCATTTCTTTATAAACTTCCGCATAGGTCATCGAATGTCCATTGACGTGGACAATGCCATTCTCAAAACGAATCTGCTCGGGACGGATATCGTATTTTTCAGCCATCGTAGCGGTGATCTCTTCACGCAGAGTCTTTGCGGCATAGCGGGATGCATTGCCTGTCACAAAGGTCTGGCGTGAAGCGGTCGTTGGGCCGCCATTGGGAGTCAGGTCAGTATCCATGACAAGGACGCGAACTTGTTCAGGAGCAACTGACATTTCTTCGGAAACAACCAAACGCATCACAGTGACGAGTCCCTGACCCAATTCAGCAGCAGAACTGCGGACCTGGAAAGTACCGTCTTCGTAAAGTTCAACATCTGCGCCAGAGATATCAGGCGCGCCGCCGCCAAGGCCTGTGTTCTTGTAAGCCGCGGCAAAGCCCCAGGCGCGAACCAGATTCGGTTGAGCAGGATCAGTGATCGGCTTGAAAGGATGCGGGTTCGTCTTCCTCATCTCTGCATCCACGCGGTCAATACATTCCACCAAGCCAACAGATTCTTTCAATTCCTGTCCTGTGTTCGTGATGCTGCCAACATGCAACGAATTCATGCGGCGCAGCTCAACAGGTTCAATATTTAATTTCTCGGCGAGCATGTCCATCATCGACTCAACGGCGAATGCAGATTGTGTAACGCCGAAACCACGGAACGCGCCCGCGGGCGGGTTGTTTGTGTACATGGCATAGCAATCCGCGCGGACATTTGGAATGTCATACGGGCCAGCGGAGTGCGTGGTAGCGCGGGTCATCACCTTTTCACCAAGCGACGCGTACGCGCCAGTATCACCGTAAAGTTCTGTTTCCGCTGCAACGAGTCGGCCATCTTTCTTCGCGCCGATCTTCACGCGGATCTGCGTGGCGTGGCGCTTCGGATGCACGAGCAAACTTTCGTGGCGGTCAAACAATAATTTCACGGGACGCTGGGTCACGTTCGCGAGCAAAGCCACATGGATCTGTCCCATGATGTCTTCCTTGCCGCCGAAACCGCCGCCCATCAATTGCCCAACCACACGCACACGCGACTCGTACCAACCCAATGCGCGCGCAACCTGCGTTTTATCCTGATACGGAATTTGCGAGCCGACATAAATTTCCATGCGGCCATCGGGCAGCGGCACACCAATGCTGCATTCAGGTTCAATGAAAGCATGGTCGGTGGTCGGCGTATGGAAGGTGTGCTCAAGGATCACATCAGACTCGGCAAAGCCTTTGTCCATGTCACCTTTGCGGACTTTGATGTGCTTGAGCAAATTCCCATTTTCGTGGATCTGCGGAACGCCTTCCTGACGAGCCTGCACTGGATTTGTGATAACTGGCTGGAGATCAAATTCCGCCTCAATCAACGCGGACGCCTGATCGGCGATCTCCTGAGATTCTGCTGCAACGATGGCAATTGCATCGCCAACATAGCGAACTCTTTCCCCAACGCCTACCATCACGGGCCAATCGTAAATGACCAGCCCATGAGTCTTTTCGCCGGGGATATCTGCCGCGGTCAAAACAGAGACAACACCGGGCAAAGCCTTGGCTTTGGAAATATCCAGCTTCGTCAAAACCCCATGCGGGATCATGGCGCGGTGTGCCTTGGCATACAACATGCCATCGAATTTCAAGTCATCTGTGAAAATCGCTTCGCCTGTGACCTTTTCAACTGCTTCGGGACGCAAGTGGCTGCGCCCAACTGTTTTGTGGTCGTGAACAGAATCGGGGATATGGGTTGGCTTCTGGACGGGTTCACCTGTCCGCAAGGCTTGAGCGGCAGCAATGATGGCATTCTCGATGGATGGATACCCCGCGCAACGGCAAAGTGTATCTTTGAGAGCAAAACGAATATCGGCGCTGTCAGGATTCGGGTTGCGCTTGAGCAAAGCGTACGCAGTAAGAATTTGCCCGGGGATGCAGAATCCGCATTGCACAGCGCCGTGTTCCACAAAGGCTTCCTGCAATGGATGAAGTTTCATTTCATCGTGAACACGCTCTGCCAAACCTTCAATGGTGACGATGGTCTTGCCATCCGCACGTTCGGCGGGATAGACACAGGACATCATCGGGTCGCCGTTCACAAGGACGGTACATGCTCCGCACTCGGCTTCTTCACAACCAATCTTGGTACCAGTCAGTCGCAATCGCTCACGCAGCAGGGTAGATAAAGTTTCGCCTGCAACAGAGTCCACTGTATATTGTTTGCCATTTACTGAAAGATTTATTTTTGACATACCAGTAATCCTATTCTGCGCGTTTCCACGCGGTGTCCAACACATCCTTGAATAAACCACCAACGATATGCTTGCGATAATCTGCGCCAGCGCGGCGGGCACTGCTGCGGAATTTGGCTTGTCCGAGCAGAGAGTTGAGGGTATAGCTGAAAGTTTCGTCGTTAAGAGATTGTCCACGCAAGGCGGC
>JAEURE010000201.1:0-238 GCA_016789485.1 Anaerolineales bacterium
GCTGAAAGAATCCCAAAATGGATGCGCCAATACCGACGAATCCCACGTAAGGCAAAAGCAGAAACCAGCCGACAAAGGGCAATGCGCAAGCAAAGCATAAAATTACTGTGCTCCAAATATTTCGCTTCCACGATGGCAGGTCTGAGAAGAGACGTTCGCCGAGGACATTAACCATGCCCGCCAGGCCAAGGCTCAAGAGCACGGAGAGGAATGCGAGGATGAGCAAGGCTGGGATGGT
>JAEURE010000201.1:248-5533 GCA_016789485.1 Anaerolineales bacterium
AGACAGCATGACAAATGCGATCAAGCCAAAGAAAAAGAAATTCACAAACCCTAAACCGAAAGCGCGACCAGAAGTCTGATTGATGATGCTTTGAGTCTTTGTCACATGGCTAGTGAAAAGCGCGCCGATAACAAGGAAATATGCGGCCAGAGTGATGGTCAGCAGGATGACGATGAAAAAGATGCGAAGGATGTCGGTCATTGATTTCTCCTAATTGATGTAAGAGCAAGGTTATTTCATTTGATTTCGTAACAACAAGCCATTGCCCAAGATCCACAGGACAGATACGCCCGCGAGGGTGAACAACAGGCTGGACATTTCAAGAGTAGGCAGGTTTATAGGTTGGAAGGTTGGAAGGGCAAGCGTTGAAAGTTGGTCAAGCCAAACTGTCCATTGGGTTTGGATCTGAAAAAATAGTTTTGTAAATGACGGCAGTTCGATCTGCGGAAGCAACACTGAGACAAAAGGCACGGCAACGATTAATGCAACCAGCGCGATAGCGGCTTGCAGGAAGGCTGTCAGCGTGAGGAATTTTGGTAGTTGGGCTGGCAGGCTCGGGCGGAGAGTGAACGGCGCGGCAAGGTCACGAGTCAACTCCAGTTCGGGGAGGGAATCCAATTCAGTGAATACATTTTGAAGCGTGGATAATCTCGCCGCGCATTCGTCGCAGGAGGAAAGATGCTCTTCGATCTGCACGCGCTCGGTCGTGGCTTCATCAAGATATTCGTTGAGTTGCTCTTCAGTTAGATGCATGGAGTTTCTCCGCCAAAATTTTGCGAGCGCGGAAGAGATGACTCTTCACGTCGCTCAATGGAATTTTTAATTCTTCGGCGATCTCTTCGTAGGACATTTCCTGATAATGCCGCAGTTCGACAACGACGCGATAATGTGCAGGCAGGGACGCGAGCGCTCCGCGAATTTGCTCGCTTCGTTCGCGGACCTCTTGAACTGATTCAGGCGATTGGGCAGGGTCGGCGTCCCGTTCATCGTCCAGCTCGGCTGTGACCTTTTGTCCTTCGAGGTGGTTGAGACATAGGTTGGCAGCCACCCGCCGAATCCACGGGCCGAACTCGCGTTCAATGTCAAAGGTGTGGATGCGGTCATAGGCGCGGATAAAAACTTCCTGCGCGAGATCCTCTGCCTCGCCGCGCTCGTGCAAAACGCGGTAACAGACGTTGAACACGCTCGTCTGATAGCGCGTGACGAGTTCGCCAAACGCTTCACGCCCTTCGGCGTCGCCGCGACGGGCACGCAGGATCAGGTCGCGGTCAGTGGGCGTAGTCATGGCTAAAGTGTAATACAGGAGTGGGGGCAAAGAAGTTGCAGGAAAAAATAATGTCATTGCGAGGGCGGTGTTTTTCCGCCCGAAGCGATCTCTCCGCATTATGAGATTGCTTCGCCGCCAAAGTACAAGAGCGGCGGCTCGTAATGACATGTCTAATTTATAAATTTACTTCAAAAGTATCTTATTCCAATCCATCATCACCTTCATGTGCTCCAGCGGAATCTGCCCCTCGGGCGCGTAGCCCACGAAGGAGCGGTTGTAATTATCCTCATCGCCATCTGAGAGATTCCAACGCAAGGTGTTGCGGAAGACGCCGAGGCAGGAAGTGCCGCGAAAGTCGTCGGGCAGGGAAGTTTCGAAAGTATAAACATACGTCCCGTCAGTAATTTCCGCCACTTCAATGACAGTTGCCTCATGAATCCAACGCAGCCACTGATTTTGAGTGACCTTCTTTTTCTCAGCATCAATGGTGGTGCGCGTACGGGTCATGCCGCCGCCTCTGTATTCCCACGGCACTGGAGCGGGCGGCGCATTCTTTCCACCTTTCGGCTTCGGGCGGTTTCCAAGAAATTCAGCAGGCACCAACCCCACCCCATTCGAATCCTGAGTCGCCTTGGGGACCTGCCAAACGCTCGGCTCGCTGTTAACATAGCGCAGCCAAAAGATGCTGGCGCCCTGCGTGTAATGTTCCGCACCCGTGGCGCGGACGAAATACGCTCCTGGCGTTTTCTCAGCGACAAGTTTGACGTAGCGCGCCGCATTATCGGTCAATCCTCCAGGCGGAAGATGCCCACGAATGTGCTGCGCGTGTTCAGCAGTTTCGTTGCAAACTGCACGCGTGACAATGACCTCATGCGTGCGTCCGTGCTCGGGGCGCCAATTGCCCGTATTGTCCGAGGCCCACTTGCTAAAGATGGGATAGTAAGTCATATCCGCAAAGCGGATCTTATCCTCTTCAGGGGTAAAGGTTTCCCAATTCGCATCAGTGACGTGGTTGACTCGCAGCGATGTCAGCATGACGATCATCTTCCACGCCCAGGCTGGCAGTTGACTCTTCATCGCCTCCAACTTCGCGAGAGCTTGGTCGGTTGTTATGGACATGAACTCATACCGAGTTTCTTCTTCCACCAATGCAGTCAGACCAGCGCGTTTGGTCTTGGGTCCATTGGCTTTGACTCCCTGCATGTGCATGGCGATCTTGTCTTTCCATGCTTTTTCTGATGCTTTGGCGAGCGCAGGCTTGTTCGGGTTTGCACCTTCGTATTGAGCGATCTTCTCCGCGCATTTTGCGGCCACGTCCGCATCGCTGAGCTTGGCCTGCGCCTTCCTCACTTCATCCACACGCAAGCGGATGAGTAGATCTTTCGGGTCTGCCCACGAGCCATGCGCAGACTTGTAGCGCATCCCCGAAAAATGGACGACCATGTATTGCAGCCAAAGTGGGAAGCGTTTTGGTTCCTTCTCGAATCGCGCGCGGATATCCGCCAGCAATTGATATTGATTCTTGCCTTCCAGAGTCTTGGTGTACTGCTCCACCTTCAAGCGGACAATGTCCTTAACTGTGGCAGGAACTTTTGGATCGTAATTGACGAGGAATTCATTTTCAGTGGTTTTGTAGTTCGGGTCGGCTTTGGTCAGCTTGTACCATTCCAGTTTTGGGCCTTCGAGCTTGTTGTAAGTCCCTTCGAACTGACGCAATTTTTCCATTTCTTCCAGCACCATCGGCAGCGCGGATTCTTTCTTGAGCTTGAATTCAGCCTCCACCTTGGCACGGTTGGGGTGTTCTGGCAGCATCCCTTCCAACTGACGCTGCAAGAACCGAATGCGGTCATTCAGAAAACCAAGCTGCGTCTTGAACGACTCAATGCGGCTTAGGATGAAGGTACGTTCACCGCGAATATCCTTGGGCCAGGAAGCGACAAATAATGCGTGATTCTTTTGAATCAGCGCCATCGCCTCTTCTTCGATGGGTTTGTACTTGAGGTAATAGCCCTTCACATCAGGCAGCATGAAATAATTGCGCAAGCTGGAATACAATTTGAAGTCCGCGATGCGGGCATTTTCCATACCTTGCTCATACTCATCCACATCCGCTTTGAGTGTGGAAATATCCCTGTTCTTATATTCCGCCCATAAATCAACCTCCTTGTAATAGACAAGGAAATCCCGCAGCTTGTTCAACCGCATGGGATAAATCGTCTTCAACAAAATTTCATTCTGCCATTGAAAATTCAACGTCCCTGCCATGAAGCGCTCCTTTTACCCACGCCGTTTTATTCAGTTTCTATAGACCATTATTTTCGCAGCGCGATCGGCTTCAGGAAAGAATCCAGCAGCACATCCATCTGCTCAAGCGACTCGCAGACAAAGAGCATCGGGTTGAAGGCATACACCGTTTTCGGGATGCGGGCAATCGTCTCAATATCGAACGGGATAAGGATCACATCTCCGCCGAACATGCCTTCCTGCGCAATACCCAATGACCGGTACAACGAGAGGACAACGTTCCAGCCTTCATCAGCGGAGGACATCTGTCCCTTTTGGTGCAGGGCATTCACACCGTCAATGATGCGGTGCAGATTGTTCTTGTTGGCGAGGAAATGCGCCTGGAGCTGCGGAAAGACCGGGCGTGAAAAATCGATCACATTATCCCGCCCAAGACGGTAGAACTCCATGATAGTGCGCGTCAATTCCTTGCGCCCGGAGATAATTCCCGCGCCGAAAACCTTAAAGCGATTATCCTGCACGATCAGCCCAAACTCGGTGCTGTACCACGCCAGCCGTTTGATCACTTCGCGCTCTTCCTGGGTCGCATTCATGTATGCAGGCGCAAATTTATCCTCGATGCGCGCGTAAAATTCCTGAGTCAAAAACGGCAGGTGACCAAAAATATCGTGGAACATGTCAGGTTCCGGCGTAAATTCCATCTGGTCGCGGGTGCGCAGATAATCGGTGATCAGGAAGATACGCTGTGCGAATTTTTTATACCAGTCATCTGCCAGAGTGTAGCGCACCACCGTTCGCTCAATGTGCCAGCCCGAGCGCGGTGTGATGCATTCGTTCAAATGCGCCACAGTTGGGATCTGATGCGGGTCAAGCTGGAGTAATTCCAATCCAATTTTATATTCCTGACAAAGATGTTCGAGCAAATAAGGCTGATGAATCCCCGCGAACAAGTCTGCCCAAATAGCGTGCTGGTTTGCCGAAAAAACAAGTTCCTGATTTTCAGTCGAATATTCCTGTGATGGATCAACGTGCTGCGCGGCGATATCCCCGGTATAGCTTGGTACGTTTTGATTCATGGTCATGATTTTGCCCTTTCTCAAATTTTTGAAGAATGCAAAACATCAGTAACATCTGCAACGTCCAGTCATGTTATCACCACCAAAAACGGAAGTCAAGAACAAGACAAACCTTGTCAACTTTGATGATGATACAATTTCAAGGATGACCGACTTGAACGGCAAAACTGTACTTATTACCGGCGCTGCCCGCCGGGTGGGGCGCCTCCTTGCGCTGGCTTGTGCCCGCGCAGGCGCGGATGTAATCCTCCACCACGCTCATTCAGAGGAAGAAGCAAAAAAAGTACGGGATAAGATCGAATCAATTGGACGAAACGCCCACATCCTCGCCTCAGACTTCGAGACGCCTGATTCTGTCTCGAGGCTGATTTCCTCGGCGAATGATATTTCCCCGCTCTACGCACTGGTCAACAGCGCCGCCATCTTCGAGCCGCTCTCTTTCAACGACACGACTCTCGAAGATTGGAATCGTCATTTCAACATCAACCTGACGGCGCCATTTTTATTATCGCAGGAATTTGCGCGGCAAACAGATGAAGGGCGCATCGTCAATATTTTAGACTGGCGCGCCTTGCGCCCTGCCGCAGACCATTTCCCCTACACCATCAGCAAAGCTGCTCTCGCCGCAATGACAAAGTCTCTTGCAGTTGCGCTGGCTCCGCGCATCACCGTAAATGGATTAGCGCTTGGTGCAATAC
>JAEURE010000202.1 GCA_016789485.1 Anaerolineales bacterium
TCCTGCGATTCCACTTCTACGCGGGCAGCGATATTTCCACTTGCGATCTCTTCCACTGTTTTTGTCAGGCGGTTCATTGGACGAGTAATGATTCGGCCCACCCAAAAACTGATAATAAGCGCGCCGATAAATAAAGTGATAAGAATTGCACCTGCAGACCGTAAACTGGATTGGATTTCATTTTCTATTTCGCTGCGTGTCGCAATAATCTCGCTATTAAGTTCGTCGACCGGCGCGAAAGCGACAAGGCGGTATTCCATTGTTTCCAACGGCGCGACCGCAATATAGTTCTCGGTGTCGCGGATGTTCGCGGTCATTAGGCCCGGTTCACTGGCTACAATTCCTTGTGCAATGACTTGCATAGAATCTACGCTACTGTCAAACAGCGACAGCTTTGGGCTTTCATTAACTGGTATTTCTTCGGGTTGTAGTCCAAAAGCGTCATATCCCTGTCTCGGCATGGATATGACGCGGCCATTTTTGTCCACCAAAAATGCGTATCCAGATTGCCCAAATTGGATTTTAGATATTTCGTTGGAGACTTTCGCCAGTTGGATGTCTGCCCCCATCACACCTTTGAATGTGCCTACGCTCGAATAGATGGGGGTGGTCAATGTTACGATCAATCCAGTGCCCGCCGGATCCTGGTATGGTTCTGTCCAACGCGGCTCGTGTTCCGGGTTATTTTCAGGAGTGGCAATCGTGTAGAAAGGCTGCTCTGTGGGATTGAAATCTGCGGGGACATTTTCAGCAAGGGCGATATTTGGATAATATGTTGTGTACCCCATCTTGCTGATGTAGTAAAGCGCCACTACCTCGGGATGTGATTTGAGAAAGCTGGGCGCCATGAAATCAAGATATGCAGTGGTATTGATATCCGCCAGCATGGCTTCATCCACTACTACGTTGTTGGGAATAAAAATGGAGGATGGATCAAGCCTGGAGTTGCCGTATTGTCCGCTCGGAAGTCGCCGAATTCTTTCACCTGCATTCCAATATTCGCCTGAACTAAACAGATAAGATTGGTTTTCAAGCCGGGTTCGATACTCGGCAATGTTAACCATATCTTTTTGTGCTTCTGAAAAAACAGAATTTGCCTTTTCGGATTCCTTTTGAATGACGTTGAGGATCTGGGATTCCGTCTGTTCTGTGCTGTTGCTTTCAAGTTTTTGGGAGAGTGTCTCGACAATCAGGTTGGTCCTGTTTAATCCGAAGAAGAGAAGAGTCGCAACCGTGACGGCGCCTGTAATCAGAATGCCCAGGGTGATTTTTGCTTGAAGATTAAATTTATTGAATTCCCTTGCCAGCATAACGAATATGGGGATGCTGATCGCTGCGGCAATGTAGGTGGAATAAGTTCCAAGCTGTGGAATATGTATTCGGCTGCCGCCAAACAGGAGGTCGATTAGAAGCGCAATAATCCCAAAGAAAATGCCAAGCCCAATTCCTGTTGATGAGTATTTTGAAGATAATGCCAGCCCGGCGATGGACATTGTGACGACGATGGCAGAGGCGGCAATTATCGCTCCCAATCCATCCACAAGAAATGGGACGATTAGAATGTTGGCATTGAACACAAAAATAATGATGGTCATCGCCCGGTCTGTGCGACCCGAGCGAATTAAAGCCAGAGGATATAGATCGAAAATAGCACTTGCGATCAAAGCGGCTGAAATAATGTATAGCTGTGGAAGATTGTTGTAAAACCCAACATACCCAAACAGGATGGCAGACGGAATCGCCATAATCATAATAACGAGGGTAATGATCCTGCCGTTTCGGGCATGGCGTTCTGATTCGCTAAGCAGATCAGCCGGTTGGTTTTGGTTTGATCGTGATATGTCCATGGTTTTAACGACTATTCGTCGCCGCCTCCAATCTCGACTGTCACTTGGGCACCACTAATTTGAGAGCCCAACTCCCTGACGGCAGTTCGGAGGATTGTCTCAATCTCTGTTCCCTTGCCGATCTTTGATGAAATATCGCTTATTGCGCGTTCTCTCTCTGCAATCCTGCGGCTCTCATCCAACAAGCGCGCATTTTCGATGGCAAGCGCGGCACGCTCAACAATTGCGTTGATAATGTCCATCTCGTCTGCGCTCCACTCACGGTTGCTGCCTGCCTTAAGATTTAAAATTCCAACCGCTTCGCCGCGCAGTTTAACAGGGATGGTGAGGTGTGTTGATTTTGAACTCTCCATCCTTTCTTTGTATACCTCTCCGGATTGAATTACTTCTTTGATTCCGGGTACTTCCAGCGGTTCTGCAAGGAAGCTGGTCTTCATGCCTCTTCGACGAATGCCGGCAAGTTTTTGTGAGCGGGAGAATTTCTCCCAGCCAGTTTTCAATTCTTGGCGATAGATCATTTCCGCTTCGATCAACGCTTTTTGAGTCTCTTCATAAAGGCGTGCATTGACGATTGCCACCGAAACCTGGTCAGCCAGTGTGGCTAAAATTTCGATATCCTCCTGTTTGAAGGCATTTGGCGTCGTGCTTTGAATATCTAGAACCCCAATAATTTCTCCATCGGCCTGAAGGAGGGGGAGCGCTATTTCGGAACGGGTATCAGGGAGGTCGGGATTGTTGAAGTAAATCGCATCAGATCCGGTGTCAAGCGCGATGCGGACTTTCCCTGTTTTAGCCACATTCCCCACAATGCCGGTTTGCCCAATCCGAAGTTTGTGCAGCTTTTCCAGCATTCTTGTTCCGCCTTCACTATTGGTTGCGCTAAGAACTGCGTATTCCCTGTTCAGGTCAGCGAGAAAAATGCCAATGTGATAAAAATCAAATTGATGACTGATCACCTGGGCAATTTGAGGCAGGAGATCCTGCAAATTTTGTGTTTTGTTGATGGCTTGCGAGACCCTTGAAATCGCTTCGAATTGCCTGGCGCGCTTTTCATTTTGCTGGTTTGCTGCGTTCAGTTCTGCGGTGCGGGATGCGACACGGCTTTCAAGGTCTTTGCTAAGGCCTTCAAGTTCGCGGTTTTTATTGGTCAATTCAACTTGAATTTTCCGTAGATTGCCCAGGACTTTTTCAAAGCCAGTGTAAGAGGCTTGCTGCAATGAGGCTACAAAAAGCAAATAGACAATTAAAGACGACCAGTATGTAATTTGAGATTGAGGAATTAAAGCAGGGGGCAGGGAGTCTTGATATATTGTGATGACCAGTGCTGTTAATCCGTTTATCACTGCCATGGTGTACGCGCCGCGCCCGCCTGCGAGTACGCCAGCCATAACGGTTGTCATTAGCAGGCCGAAGTACACAGCGCCGTAGGTTCCATTCGTGATGACAACGGATATGGTTAGTATGACATGGAGGACGGTCAACAATGTAATATTCGCTGCCTGTACAAAACCTCTCTTCATTAAGAAGCGCGAAATGAAACCAAAGACAGCGACGCCCCCGGCTAGAAGCGCCGAAATATATTGTTCAAGGATGAAAGGGGCTATGGCTGCATATGCTGTTCCGATGATGATTACAGCCCATAGAATATTGTTTAGTAACGCGGCTACTCGCGTCCTTTCATCGTCTTCGAATATTGGCGGCGCAAAGATCTTTCGAATATTGGTTAACATTTCTTGCCTCGAAAATTAAATACAGACATAATCATAATTTCTTGCTGTCGGTAAATTGCAGCACAACCTCGGAATCGCCTAAAACCCGTTCCAACTCCTCGGCAGTAGCTTGAAGGATGTTGTCAATGTTGATGGCTGACCCAATCCGTGCTGTAGATTCCAAAATTGTTCGTTCCTTTGATGCACGTCTCTGGCTTTCTTCAAGCAGGCGGGCGTTTTCAAGCGTCAAGGCCGCACGGCTGGCGGCTGCCTGGGCTACAGCAATTTCCTCTTCTGTCCACTTGTGGGAAGCATCTTCTTGTTCGAGTCCAATGACACCAACAACTTGATTGAGCACGGTCAATGGGATGAGGAGCGTATTTGTGCTTTTTGTCAATTCAGCAGATGTCCGATCGCTTTGCCGCGAAACTACTACAGGGTTGCCTTCCTTTAATTTTTTCAACAGCTCTGGTGCAATGTTTTTTGGTATGGCGTTGATCTGAAGCCCGTCATACTCGTATGCAGGTATTGCCTTCTCGTCGATGGTGGATTGCCAAATCTGCTGCGTTTGGGTGCGGTTGGATCTTGTGAGTTCATTAAGTGCGCCCTCCACTTGTTGTACAAGCTGGGCATTTTCAATGGCAGCTGCCAATTGATCCGCAAGGATCTGAAGCGTCTGGATGTCTTGCTCGTCGAAGGCGTTTGGATAATTCGCCTGAATATCCAACGCACCAATGGTGATGCTGCGGCTGCGGAGGGGAAGGGCGATTTCTGAGCGTGTATCTGGAAGGAGTGGGTTTCCAAAATGAACGGCGTCCAGACCAACATCCGAGGCGATATACGCCTGTCCTGTGCTTGTAACGTTCCCAACAAGCCCAGTCTTTCCCACTCTTAACTTGTATTTGCTTGAAAGCAATTTTTCAGCGGCAACACTGCTTGCTGCGCGCAGGAGTGCGTATTCACCACGCTCATCGACAAGATAGATGCCTGTGTGGTAATAGTTCAGCCTTTCTTTTATAAGGTTTGCTGATACATTGAGCAGCGTGTCCATATCGCGGATGATGGCAATCTCACGGGCAACGTCCGCGATGGTTTCCAGTTCCAGTTTGTTTTTCTGCAATTCAGCAGTGCGCTCTTCGATACGCTCTTCCAGCCCTTCCAATGTGGATTTGAGCTGGTCCGTCATTGAGTTGAAAGCAGTTGCGAGTACCCCAATCTCATCAGAGGATTGGATTGTCGCGCGAGCAGTGAGGTCGCCCTGCGAGATTTTGTCTGCAGTTTTCGTGAGGGAAAGAATCGGGTTGGTCAAAGCTCTTGCGACATAGGTGGCAATAAGTACAACGATAATGGAGACAACCGTCACTAGTACAGTGTTTGTCTGTCTTTGCTCTTGCACATCAGCAAGAAAGACCGAGGTCGGCTGGCTGTAAGTAATTAGCCATGGTCGGGTTTGCATTGCTGCCACGGCAACAGTATCATCTCCCGGTATATTTGGGGTTATATCAACGCTGAAGAAGGGCTGCGTGCTGGCATTATCGAGCGCATTCTCAAAGTCAGTAAAGTTTGTGGTTTGTTCCTGGAGGGGAATGTTAAGGAACTTCTTGTTTTCAATCGCCATCAGGTAATCCACCGGACTGAGTGGGGCAATGGATTTTTGAATAAGACTTGGGTTTCGACTATCCGCCAGACGGATGTAGGTTTCGTCTAAAAGTAAAACCAGTGCGTTGGAAGATGCTTTTGAGCTGTTGACAACGATGGATTGCAGGACACTTGAGTCGTACTTTACGCGCAAGATCCCGGCAAACTCGTCGTTCTGTCCAAACACTCTGTTTGCGAAAGTGATCGTTGTTTGTTCGTTGTCATCGTAAATTACTTCCGTCAGGATGGGGCGGCTGCTAAACCGAACCTGAGGGAAGTATGCTTCGTCTGATTCGTTCTGCTCA
>JAEURE010000203.1 GCA_016789485.1 Anaerolineales bacterium
GCCACGCCGAGACTTGCTGAAGTCCCGATCATCATTCTCACCGCTTTGGATGACCGCTCTTCGCGGCTGCAAGGCATAGAAGCAGGTGCAGATGATTTCCTCATCAAGCCGGTTGACCGACAGGAATTGCAATTACGCGTCCGCACCATATTGAGACTGGATAGATACCGGACCCTTTCCAATCAACGCGAGAACCTGCGCAAAATGGCAGAACATGTTGTCAATGCGCAGGAACAGGAACGCAAGCGGTTATCCCGTGAGCTGCATGATGATCTTGGACAAGCGTTGATCGCACACATGCTTCGGTTGCAAAACCTGCGTGCCACAACCCCGCCTCAGGTGGAAGATCTTCACCGGGAACTGGACGGTTTGATCGCAGACACAAACCAAACCATTAACAAGATGCGTCAACTCGCGCAGGATATTCGTCCCACCATGCTGGATACGCTTGGGCTCAAAACCACCCTTCAAAATCACTGCCGCGAATACAGCATCCGCACAGGTCTGCCCGTTACCCTTGAAATAGACGAAAAACTTTCGGAGCTTTCGGATATATACTCGATCATACTGTATCGCTTTTTACAGGAAACTCTGACCAATGTGATAAAACATTCAAAAGCGAACCATGTTTGGGTTGAATTGACTCTGGACGAAGAGGAGATCACACTGACCGTGCAGGATAACGGCAAAGGGTTTACGATGGATGACGATGCGTACACAACAGCCAAGGGTATCGGACTGATGGGATTGCGAGAGCGCCTGCTGCTTGTAGGAGGGAATTTGGTTATCAATTCAGCGCCGGCAAAGGGGACTATCATTTCGGCACATTTACCGGTCAATGAAACAAGCACCAGGGAGCAGGCATGATCCGAGTCTTGTTGGTTGAAGACCATGCCCTTGTACGTGCAGGGCTGCGGGCTTTGTTGGAGCGCGCCGGGGATATCCATGTTCTAGGAGAAGCCTCGAACGGGCAGGAAGGGGTGGATTTGACCAAAAGCTTAAAGCCAGATGTTGTCATTATGGATATTATGATGCCGCGCCTAAATGGTATTCAAGCTGCGGAACACATTCAAAATTTAAAACTGCCTGCACACATCCTGCTCCTATCCATGTACTCAGAGGAAGGATTGGTCCATCAGGCGCTGCAGAGCGGGGCAAAGGGATATGTTCTAAAAACCTCAGTCAGCGAGGAATTATTGCAGGCTGTGCGTACTGTGGCTCGTGGTGAAACCTACTTAAGCGCCGCAGTATCTTCCATTGTCGTGGAAAGTGCCTTTCGCCCAAGCGCATCCCAAAGCCAAAATCCATTGGATCATCTCTCGCCTCGCGAAAAAGAGATCCTGCAATTGATCGCCGAAGAACATACCAGCGTCGAAATTGCAAAGATTCTGTCCATCAGCGAAAAAACAGTGGAAAAACACCGCGCGAATTTGATGGAAAAGCTTCACGTGCGAAATCTGGCTGGCGTAGTGCGCCTTGCCATCAAGTATGGATTGATCGATAAAGACCTCTAAAGGAATGGGGGATTCCCTGTATGGTCATTTCTAATGCTAAAAAATATACTTCAACATTAAGGAGCAGCCCATGTCCAGTACAATTCTAATTGTGGATGACGAACTCGCAGGTTTGCATACCCTCGAATCCATTTTGGATGGGCAGGGCTATCAAATCGTAATGGCCCAGAACGGACCGGAAGCGTTGAAAAAAACGCGCGAATTGCTGCCAGATGTGATTCTGCTGGATGTGATGATGCCGGGCATGGATGGGTTTGAGGTTTGCCGCAATATCCGAAATGATCCTCTTCTCGCTGAAATACCGATCATCATGCTCACCGCTTTGGATGACCGAAAATCCCTGTTGGTTGGGCTTGAATCCGGCGCGGATGATTACATCACCAAGCCGTATGACCGCTATGAATTGCGTGCCCGCCTGCTTGGCATTACCCGCCTAAACCGCTACCGAAAGCTTTTGAATGAACGCGCCAATCTTGAGGTAGCCCATGAAAAATTGTTATCCGCGTATGATGCGACCATTGAAGGATGGTCTCATGCCATGGATCTGCGAGATAAAGAGACCGAGGGTCATACATTGCGGGTAACGGAGATATCGGAAAAGCTTGGCAGGATCATGGGGGTTAGTGAAGATGAACTTATTTTCATGCGCCGAGGCGCCCTCCTGCACGACATCGGCAAACTCGGCGTGCCGGATGCCATTCTTTTGAAACCAGATAAGTTAACGGACGAGGAATGGGAGATCATGCACCAGCATCCGCAATACGCCTACGACATGATCAAACCGATCGAGTACCTGCGCCCCGCTCTGGACATCCCTTTCTGTCACCATGAAAAATGGGATGGCAGTGGTTATCCAAGGGGTTTAAAAGGCAAAGATATTCCTCTCACAGCCCGCATCTTCGCGGTGGTGGATGTTTGGGATGCATTGACCTCTGACCGTCCATACCGTTCCGCATGGGATAAGGAGAAAGCACGAGAATACATCAAGGAGCAATCGGGAAAACACTTCGATCCACATGTTGTGGAACAATTCCTCAAGATGATAGAAGCTGAATTTTGACAGATAAAAGCAAGTAGTTAAAAACTTGTGCTTCAGAAAAAGAAGATAGGCTGCGCTTAAGCGCAGCCTATTTGTTAAATTCAAACGATGGCATTCCCGTCACATCCGTAATCACTTTGAACAACCCGCCGGAAAGCGGGTATTTTCTTAGATTGGCATCGCTCATCCCCACCCGTGCAGAAGTGACGTATAACTCATTCATGTCCCGTCCGCCAAAAACGCAGGATGAGGATTGCAAAGCAGGAACGGGGATCTGCTCAAGCAATTTGCCTGAGTTGGGATTCCACTTTGTCACCTGCGCCCCGCCCCACATGGCGACCCAGAGATTGCCATCCATATCAGAGGTCATGCCATCCGGCCAGCCCAGGGATTCAGGGATTTGAATCACAGCGCGCGGGTCCGCGATTTGACCTGTGCTCACATCGTAGTCAAAGGCCTTCACTACACGCGTGGGGGTATCAATGTAGTAAAAAGTTCTATGGTCGGGACTCCACGCGAGGCCGTTGGAAATACGAATGTCACCAAGCAAGCGCATCGCATTTTTCCCATCGAACGAATACAGCGAGCCGCTTGCATCTTTTTCGTTCATGTCCATGGTGCCAGCGAGGAAGCGGCCAGCAGGGTCACACTTGCCATCATTCATGCGGTTAGTAGCAGATTCATTCAGAGATGCGAGAACTGTCTGCCGGGATGAATCAATATCAAAGTCGACGAAAGAGGCGCGTTTGCCGAGAATGAGATTCCCATCCTTGCGCGGGGCAAGACATCCAACAAATTCATCCAACTGAGCAAGCACTTCCATCCCTGCATAGATACGTTTTTCGAGAATATCGACCCAATATAAATTTTGGGTCTTCGCATCCCATGCGGGACCTTCGCCCAAGGTTGCCTTCGCATCAAGAAGCAGTTCGGCTTGCATGTTAGAACCAATTCCTTTTGTAAAAGATATAGGTCGCAGCAGCCGTCAGCCCAAGCGAAATTCCAATAACGCTCAAAAATGCAAGCGGATGCCCTTCCCCCGGCAGGGCAACGTTCATTCCGTAAAACGACGCAACAATGGCAGGCATGTTGAGAATGATCGTGAGCGCAGCCAGCGCCTTCATCACAACATTCAAATTATTGGAGATGATCGAAGCAAAGGCGTCCATCATGCTGGAGAGAATCTCCGTATTGATGCTGGTCATTTGAATGGCCTGTTGATTTTCGGTCAGCACATCTTCAAGCAGATCCTGGTCTTCTTCATAATAATTAAAGAGCTGGGTGCGCTGTACGCGTTCCATCATTACTTCGTTGGAACGCAGCGCAGTCGCAAAGTAGGTGAGACTCTTTTGATATTTGAGAAGCTCCAAAAGCTCACGGTTCTGCGTGGATTTTTGCAGGCGGTCTTCCACTGCCTCAGTGGCGCGATTGATCTCGCGTAATAAATTCAAATAACGGGCGGCTGTTTCCAGAAAAATATACAGCGCCAGGCGGTAGCGTTTGCCAGTCTTCATCAGACGGTATTTTCCGTTTGCAAGGACTTTGAGAATATCGCTGTCATAACGGCAGACGGTAATAATGCGGTTTCCCAGAATCATAATTCCAAGCGGGACGGTGGTATAAGGCACATCGCTTTCAGGCTGATGAATGGGAATACGAAGCAGGATGAAGGTATATTCTTCATCGCGTTCCATACGAGGCATTTCATCCTGGTCGAGGGAATAATTAATATAATCCATTTCCATCCCCCAATTGACCAACTTTTCAATTTCTTCAGGCGACGGGTCCACGACATTGACCCATGCGCCGTTGGCAATCGTTTCTATCTTCTCAAGCCCCTGCTCGGTGGTTTTACAAATGGTCAGCATGACTGCCTCCTTGCGTGAATTTACATCACGCAAAGGCGCAAGCCGTTTACGTGATGGGTATTAACAAATTAAACGCGTGCCGCACCCAGTGACCCATACTGGGCGGATTATTATCAGAAGTACCTAGGTCGCTCTCGTCAGTTGTGTGCATGATTCTTAACCGCGCCAATTTTACGCCCGTTGATGGAATTTCACAACCGTTCCGCATGATAAGTTCCTTGCATGAATACGACACCGTCTCAGGCTTAACCTCAGCCTGCTCAAACACCCCGGGCAGTGTCAACCATCCTCGTTTTCTTTTGCAACTTTATTGACCTCATCCAAACTCGCACCTTTGGCCTTTTCCAACCGCTCAAAGCGTTTGCTGAATTGACTCATCGCGTAATTGAGAAAGTCCTCTTCCTTCAACCCGAACGGGACAACTTCATACCTCGCGAAGGCATCGCCGATCACGCCAATGGCAGAGGGCAGAAGAGTATTCATCTGCATTTGAAGATTGTCCCATTCCTGCGGATTCTCCGCAATGAGGCGGGACAAAAGATAAACGCCGTAGGCAATGTGGCGGGACTCGTCCTGCTTCAACAAGGAAATCCCTTTGCGTAAGCCTGGCAGTAAGTTATTACGTTCGAGCATGGTGAAGAAGGCTTGATAGCCCGTCTCCGCAAGCACGCCTTCAACGACCATGTTATAGGTAACCGATGCCCGTATCTGGCTGGCAGGTGAAGGGTCGGAGCGAAGCGCGTTCAACGCGTCAGGCAGGTATTCGTAGAAAAGTTGACGATAGTTATCGCCGTGATAACGACTTAAGTCCACGCCTGCTTCAGCGACTTCATCCATAAAGCGGCGAAAAAAATCAGTGTGTTTGGCTTCCTCGAATAGAAACGTTGTCAGGAACATTTCCTCTTCGATGCGTCCTTCCTGTGCAATGGCTTGGATGAGCGGTAGCAGGTCGAGCGTCACTGCCTCTTCACCCGCCACAAACATGGACAGGAGCAACAGGCACAGGTCTTTCTCTTCATCGGTGAAGCCCGCCCAATCCCGTTT
>JAEURE010000204.1 GCA_016789485.1 Anaerolineales bacterium
GTTCAAACGATTGGTTGAGGGGTTGGAGAGTTTGAAGAAATAAAATTGATAGTGGAAAGTAGATGGTGGATAAAGCCACTTTCTACTTTCTACTTTTTGATCGACACGAATTTAAATTTTAGGAATAATCCATGCCGTCACAAAAATTCCCTGAAAAATATCATCTTGCACTTGAACAAGCTGCAAAAGAAAAACCGCAAGGCGGACTGAACGGCTTTGAGCAGGAATGGAATCTGCTTGATGAAGAACTGCGTCCCTTGCTCACCGTGGGAGCGGGACCCAGCCAGCAATCCTTCGTGGATTATCTGCGCGCCGAATGTATCCCGCCATGGCAGACTCAATTTAGCCAGCTTGAAGTCTTTCATTGGATGATCGAATGGGCTACCCGCCCGTATTACACTCCACGCGGCACGATCTACGAAGCGCGTCTCATGGAGGCATCTCTCATCAATGCTTTGCATCGCGCGGGCGTGAATTTCGGCGAGCGCCTGCATCATTGGCATGGCAATCTTTTATTTCTCACTGACATCAGCCATGATTCCCTGCCCGGAAATTGGAGCATTGCCAAGCGCCGTTATCTTGAAAAGTGTATTGACCTGTACGGCGATACGCTTGCCACCGCAGGCATTCATTCCAATCTTTCCCTGCCCGAGCCGCTTTTTGCATGGGACTTCATGCATCTCTCCGCAAGCGAGCGCGGCGACCAGCACCTCGATGAATACAAGTCTGAGTTTTACATCACAGCTACTCGTCTCTTGCGCGCATTTGCGAGTCTCTTTATTGCGACCGCTGCGTCCACGCCGATGCAGGCTCAAGTTAAGGATGGACGCGCTGCGGTTATCCTCACCGAGCATGATTCGATTCGCAACCTGACGTTCCCGAATCCACGCGAGCTCGATCTTCCCGACCTCTATCGTTCGTATGATGATTATTTACAGATATCTTACGATCTCGTGCGCCGCGGCGTGCGCTTTGGTAATAACAACTGGACTCCTGTCCGAGCGCGTTCGTTTGCCGAGCCTGTGGAACGATTGATCTCCACCACAAGCGATGAGTTGATGCATCTTTATACCCGCGGCCTGTTCGCTGTGGGTCAGGCGACTCCACCCGAGGAGATGGCTCTACAGATCGAAAAGCAAAACCTGATGGCTCGCATCAACCTGCCCATGGGACGTGTCGAAGTCCGCGTGGATGATGGCGGCCACAGCCTCGACATTGATATTGCGAATTTGACTCTCAAGCATCTTCTGCTTTTGCGCATTTATTCCGACCCGCAATTTGCGCGCGCCTTCCGCTATGACCGTGAAGATATTACCCGCGCCCGTACCAACGAAGTCTTGGCCGCAAAATTCAGCCTGCGTGCCGAGATCGAGAATCCGTTCACTGCCAAGCCCGTTGCTATGCGTGATTTCCTCAAGTGGACTCTGGCTGAAGTCAAGCCGTTGGCTGAGTCTTTGAATTTATGGAACGACTTGTTTCCGCTTGTGGAAATGTCCGAAGGCGCCCGAAATACGGCAGAAAAGATTCGTGCCCGCTTGCAAGGCGAGTTAGGCAATGGCAACGAAGTTCCGCTGGATGTTTTGAAAGAGTTGCATTTTGAGCGCGAGGCGCAGGTCAAAAGCGATGTGGAGCGCATTGCCTCTGAGTTTGGCATGCTCGGCGAAGATTCTGTCAAGATCGCTGAATTCCTGCAGCGCGGACGTGATGGTACGCGTCAGGTTCAAAATGCCCCCATCCAATTCCGTGCGCGGGCGCAGGCTGTGGTTGAAGTTTCATATCCTGATAAAACGTCCGAGATCGTTGACCTTGCCCAGCAGTTGATTCGCATTCCATCCGTCACGGCTTGCCCTGATGAACGGTTGGACGAAGTCCATCGCGCAGGGGCGTTGATCGATGATTATTTGCGCAATGCAGGCTTGCAAGTGAAATACTTTGACGGCAAATATCCTGCTGTACATGCCGTTTTTCCTGGTGCAACAAAAGAGAATCCTGTTTTATTGACAGGTCATTTTGATGTGGTCGAGCCTGAGCCTGATGATTCGCAGTTCACCCCGCGCATCGAAGGTGATTATCTCCACGGCCGCGGTGCGGCAGATATGAAAACAGTTGTTGCCACCTATTTGGTGTGGATGAAAGATGCAGTGAAATCAGGCGCACCTTACCCAAATATTGCTTTGCTTCTCGTTGGCAACGAAGAAAACGGCGAGGCAGAAGCGTGGGGCACACCGCATGTGTTGAAGCAATTGAATCTCACTCCATCTCTGTTTGTGGCTGGGGAACGTACAGGCGAAAAAGGCAATGAGCTTTTCGGAGAAATTTGTGTGGAAAATCGCGGTGTGATGCGCTTTGATGTGATCGCCCGCGGGGCAAAGGCTCACTCGGGCGTGGCTGGCACTGGCGATTTGAGCGAGAAATTGATCGCGGCACGTTCTGCATTGAACGAAATCTTTTCAAAACATCTCACGCTCAAAGCTGCGGACGGCTGGCAATCACAAGCCAAGTTCCCCTTCATTTCTGTTGGGACGCCTGGCGTGTATAACGTCACCGCCGGGGAGGGAATTTTAGGTGTGGAGATTCGTCCCATCCTTCAAGATGATGTTGAAGGACTGCGGTCCAAGGTTGAGGAATATTGTGCGGAGAATGGTTTGGAGTCGAGCTTCTCCGTCATGGAAAACGGTGTGGCTTGCGACCCGAATAATCCAGCGTTGAAAGCGCTGATCGAAGCAGTTAAACAGGCTGGGGCGGGGCAGGAAGCGCGAATTGGTCGTAAACTGCCGGGCACCAGCGCAAGGTTCGCTCCAGGCGGTCAGGCAGTTGTGTGGGGACAATCAGGCGTCGGTCCGCATGCGAAGAACGAGGCGCATTACATTCCAAGCATCGAGCCATATTACAGATCGTTGAACGAGTTGGCAAAGTTGTGGAAATAAAGATCAGGTCACGCTTAAAACGTGACCTGATCTTTATAAGATTATCTTGATAGTTGGTTTAGCCTTTTACATAATTCCTTCATAACCGCGAGGCTGACTTCGGGGCGCTCGCGCAGCAGGCTTTCAAAACTTAATCGGTCAAGGCAGAGGGTGCGCACATCGCCAAGGGCGATCACAGAAGCCGTTCGTGAATCGCCGCTGATGAGCGACATCTCACCGACAACATCGCCAATTACACGTCGTGCAATTTCCTTTTTGGGTTGTCCTTCACTTTCCACGATCACACGCACTTCGCCAGAAACGATCACATACATTTCATTGCCAGTCTCGCCTTGTTCGCATAACACCTCGCCATCCGTAAATTCATGTTCGCTGGCAATGGCAGCTACGCGCTGTAGGTCTGTTGGCGAAAGGTCTGCCAGCAAGGGTACGCGACGCAGTAACAGAATACGTTCCATGATCGAAAGGGTGGTCAAAGTTTCCATTGGTTCGTCCTTTGAAAAGATTGCACAAGTGCGCAGCCATTCGTCTTTCTCGTTTGTCAATTCTGCGATGGCTTCTTGCGCGCTCATAGAAGATTGTGACTGGCTGGCAGGTTCCCAGACTTGAAACAGCGGGCGGATGAGTGAGGCATCGCGAATTGACTCAAGAGTTTCAAGTGCGTTAGCGCGCTGTGCTGTGTTCTGGCTTTGCAAGTTTTCAATTGCAACTGTAAGCGTTTCACTGTCTCCGAGCAAGGCTAATGTTTTTAGAGCTAATATTCCGTCACGGCTGGCCCGGCTTTGAAGAGAATCTGACAGCAATTGGATTCTTTCATTATTTGTCGTTTGGATTGCAAGCCGCAGGTTTTCAAAACGGAGCGAGGACTTGACTTTGTTTTTAACATATTTTTTTAAATGCTCCGCTTCTTTCCACGCTGGAAGTTGCTCCAAAGCAAGAAGCGCTCCCTCCTCTGAAGCAGAATCATCCAAAGCAGCCAATGCCTCTGGCAGGGACTCTTCCCCGATCCTTCCCAAGGCGTTAGCAATGCTCGACCTGAGCGATAGATGTTCTGTAGAAAGCCATTTCTTCAACTCAGGAATCGCGGCTCTCCCGCAAGATGCCAGAGCTGAAGCAGCAGAACACCTCACTGCAATGGGCGCATATTCATCTTCCAATTCAGTTGAGAAGAGAACAAGCGCGTTCGGGTCGCCGACTTCAGCTAGTGCATTCAATGCCATGATGCGTTGATCTGTGTTTCCGATCATGGATAATTGGCGAAGCATCTCTCTGGATGGATGAGATGGGTCAATGGATAACAATGCGACGAATGTCCGCACCCGTACTTGTACGTCGCTATCGTTGAGCATCTTTGTCAGCAAATTGTTCAAGCCGCGGGGATAGGAAGTCAGTGCTTGCAGTGAATCCACTGCCTGGGCGCGGACAGCAGGCTGAGTATCCGAAAGAAGCGTAGCAACTTCCAGGAGGACAGAGGGTGCCTGCAAGCGAGTTAGCCCCTTAAGTGCGCCGAGTCGGACTTCCATATTTTCATCTTGAAGAGCATCCACAAAGGCGTTAATAGCAAATGGGGGTGGAGCTTCACTTAAGATTTGACAAGAAATACGCCGTACCGTTGGGTTAGGGTTTTTCATACCATCGAGCATGGCGTGGATTGCGGCGGCTTCGGGCGGGCTGTCCTTGCCAAAGATGGTAGGGCGTCCTCTACGCAATGAATCGACGAGCGCAAAGTTGTATGCATGCCTTGCGTGCCATATCATGAATATGGTAACTGCAGCGGAAAAAAGACCAACGAACGCAAGTTGTTGTGACATGAAAATAATCGTAAAAAGGCCAGCAATGAAAGTTCCTGCCTGCTCGGGCACGCCGCCAATGAAAGCGCGGACCTGATCACGCCGAGTGGATGGAACCGCGTTGAACATGGCTTGATAAGCTGAGTCAGCGATGCCTGAGAGCCATACCATTTGAACGAAGCGAAAAACGATGATGACTGCGAAGGTGTTGAAGGCAGTAATGCTCCCGAAACCAATGAAATAAATGATGGGCAGAGCAAGAATGGCGTTCATGATGCCGAAGCGAATGTAAAGGCGATTGGCAATGAATGTGGAAGCGAGAAAAGCCACAGAGGTTGTGAGTCCATCGAAGATGCCCAGAAAACCTGCCAGCGATTTTTCATCTCCCAGGTATTGAGTTGCGGCGGCTTTGGCAAACGGTAAGTCAATGCAGCGGTATAAAATGGAAAAGAGAATGGCAGAGACGGAAATCCATTTCATCAAGGAGGAGCCGCGTACGAATTGAACCCCTTTTTGAATGTCCTGAACGAATGATGTTTCTTTTTGTTTGCGGCGAGTTTTTTGAGGCAGTTCAGCAGCAACGCGCCCGCGCAGAAGCGCGCGCGTCAATACAAAGGCAAGAAGGAGCAATGCAGCCCAAACCAATAGAAGATTTTGCGTGCCGATCTGGTTGACGAGAATGCCTGTGCCAAATCCGCCGATGACCGCGCCAAGGATACGACCTGCACTGAATAACGGAA
>JAEURE010000205.1:0-297 GCA_016789485.1 Anaerolineales bacterium
TATTGACGAAGACGGGCTCGTCACCGTGGAAGCTGCCGGGCAGTGGACTCACGCAGACCGCGAAGCCATTGCACACGCCCTGGATTTGCCAAATGAAATGGTCCGCGTGATCTACCCCGCCATTGGCGGCGCATTCGGCGGACGGGAAGATATGTCCGTGCAGATCGTGCTGGCACTAGCCGCATGGAAGTTACAAAGGCCGGTTAAGATCGTCTGGTCTCGCCGTGAATCGATGATCGGGCACGGAAAACGCCACGAAGCCTATCTCACAGCCAAGTGGGGCGCCACCAGAGATGG
>JAEURE010000205.1:338-5451 GCA_016789485.1 Anaerolineales bacterium
ATCAACTTTGGTTGGGGATGGAGGCGCGTACATGTACACCTCCAACAAAGTGCTCGGCAACGCAGCCATTACATCCACTGGTCCATATTTCATTCCAAACGTTAAAGTAGATGTATACGGGGTGTACACCAACAATGTCCCCGGCGCAGCGTTCCGCGGGTTTGGCGCGCCGCAGGCCCTGTTCATGGCTGAATCACAAGTGAATAAACTTGCTGAAAAACTTGGCATGGATCCCGTGGAATTCCGATTGATCAATGCCTTGCGTGACGGCGACACCATGGGCGTAGGCACACCTGCACCCAATCCGGTCAGTGCGGTGGAATGCATCGAAGCTGCGCGCGATAAATTTGGCTGGAAGAAAAAGAAAAACAAAACTCAACAGAAAAAGAAATTACCCGTTGTGGCTCGCGGGCGGGGATTTGCGGCTGGCTTCAAAAATGTCGGTTTCTCCTTTGGCTATCAGGAAAACTGCTGGGCCAAGGTTGAGATCCATGGCAACGGAAAAATGGAACGCGTGGTTTTGCACCACGCTGGTGCAGAAGTTGGGCAGGGCACCCACACGGTGATGATCCAGATGGCTGCGCATGTTCTGGGAGTTCCTGAAAGCCTGGTGGAAATACGCACTTCCGACTCGGCGACCCAAGGCAACCCGGGTTCCGCTTCCGCTTCGCGCTTGACCTTTATGGCTGGCAACTCGATCAAGGGAGCTGCTGAAGCCGCCCTGAAAAAATGGAACGAAGAGGAACGTCCTGCAATTGCAGAGTTCAAATATCTTGCCCCTCGTACAACTCCATTCGATAAGGAAACGGGATATTCCATGCCCAACTTCCAATATGCGTATGTGGCTCAAGCCGCCGAGGTGGAAGTGGATACGGAGACCGGTCAACTGCGTGTGATTCGAATCACATCTGCGGATGATGTCGGCAAAGCCATCAACCCCGAGTTGGTGGTCGGCCAAATTGAAGGCGCGGTGGTACAGGCGCACGGGTATGCTGTGATGGAAGAATTCAAAACAAAAAGCGGCAAGGTCCTCACAGACCAGCTCAGCACCTATCTCATCCCTACAATATGGGACATCCCTGAAAAAGTGGATTCGGTAGTAGTCGAAGTTCCAGACCCGAACGGTCCATGGGGTGCGCGAGGCATGGGCGAGTTGCCCTTCCTGCCTGTAGCTCCAGCGATTGCGGCCGCCATTCATGATGCAACCGGTGTATGGATGAGTGAATTCCCCTTTACGCCGGAGCGCATATTAAAGGCTCTTGGAAAAATATAATAAAGACACAGGGGCGCAAATACCGCGCCCCTGTGCTAAAAAATGTCCTTTCCCTTTCTTGATGAAACCAGAGAATTAAATGAAAACACCCGCAGAGAGGCGGCGGGGTCTTTCATTGCGCTCCCGGAAGGAGTCACGCATTACGAACTAGGCGGACCCAAAGACGGGAAGCCCGTTGTGCTGGTGCACGGATTCTCCGTCCCATTTTTTATCTTTGACCCGCTCTTCGAGTTTCTGACAGGTTCAGGTTTTCGGGTTCTGAGATACGATCTACTGGGACGCGGCTACTCTGACAAACCCCGCCTACGCTATGATATCCACTTGTTCGTAAAACAGCTCAAAGACCTGTTGGATGCGCTTGGAATGACCGACATCACCCTGCTTGGACTTTCCATGGGCGGACCCATCACCGCCGCATTTATCGAACAGCATCCGCGCTTTGTGCGCAAACATATTTTGATCGATCCATCAGGCGCAAAAGGTGTTGAGTTGAGCCAATTACTAAAAGTTACGAAACTGCCTGTTATAGGCGAACTGCTCATTGGTCTGTTTGGAAGTAAAAATATGATCAAAAGCATCGCCTCTGATTTTTTTGATCCGAAATTGGTAGAGACTTTTCAGGAAAAATATAAGGCGCAGATGGTATTCAAAGGTTTTAAGCAAGCCATCCTTTCCACCATGCGGAACGGCATGCTGGATTCGTTCCTCGATACCTATAAAAAGGTCGGCGCGCTCAAGAAACCGACCCTGATCTTTTGGGGCAAAAATGACAAAACTACTCCCTATAAAGATCACACATTGATCCTGCAAGCCTTGCCCCACGCCGAATTCCATGCCATTGAAAATTGCGGTCACATCCCGCATTATGAAAAGCCAGAAATATTTACCCCGATCCTGCTGGAGTTTTTATTAAGATGAACACGAAAGATATTCAAGTACTTTATAAATACAATTCATGGGCAAATTCCCGCATCCTGAACGCAGCCTCAAAGGTGACAAATGAACAATTCATTTCATCTGCTTTGCACCCGCACAATGACCTGCGCCATACGCTGACTCACATCCTTTTTGCTGAATGGCTCTGGCGTAACCGCTGGATGGGGCAATCGCAGATAACACCTTTTCTGGAAGAGGAGTTTTCAACTTTCGAAGACCTACAAACGCGATGGTCCATGGAGGAAAGAGCATTGAGCGAGTTTGTCGCATCGTTGACAGATGAAAAACTCAATTCGACCTTTCAATACAAAACCACAAAAGGGATCGCATACGAGAACATCCTATGGCAGATCATGGTGCATGTTGTCAATCACGGCACACAACACAGGGGCGAAGCCGCCGCTATCTTAACCGAACTTGGTCATTCCCCGGGCGATATTGACCTGGTCATCTTTCTGCGTGAACAAACCTAATGTATAACAAACTCAAGAACTTTACCTATCGAAACCGTCACAGCATTACCGTATTTCTCCTGCTCAATGTCGCCTGTTTGACCTGTATTTTTCTGGTGGCAGCAAGGGTCGCCTACACGGACTCAAGCCGTCATACAGGCTTGATCTGGAACCTCTTCCTCGCATGGATTCCGTTCATTCTGGCGTATATTGCGCATGCTATTTCGTGGAAGCGCATCTGGGTCTACCTTGTCATTCCGGTCATTGCAGTGCTATGGCTGCTCTTCTTCCCTAATGCCCCATACATGTTGACAGACCTGCAAGACCTGGCGCGTTCAGGAGGCGTGGGTGCGCCCCTTTGGTACGATGTGATTATCGTAGTCTGGTGCTCGTGGACAGGAATGCTGCTTGGCGTGATCTCCCTGTACCTGATTCAGGATATTGTCCTGCGCACATTTGGGCGCTGGGTTGGTTGGGTCTTTGTCTTTATGATCTCTGCCTTGAGCAGTTTCGGTATTTACATTGGGCGCTTCGTGCGCCTGAACTCATGGGATATTCTGCAAGACCCAGCCGAAACTGCCATGAGCATTTTGGGACTCATTATCGATCCCAGCCGCAGACTTGCTGCATTTACGCTGAGCTACACATTCTTCTTCCTTTTCGTTTACTTGTTGTTGTACTCATTCAGCCACATGCTGCAAGAACAGGTCGTTCGTGCACAGAGCACCGCGGAAGAGCTTGCCAGCACACAGCCGACGCAGACCAATTCATTCCCCTAACAGGGATAATAACAAACTATTGCGAGTTTTTGCAAGGAAAAACCGCTAAAATAACAATAAACGTTACCATTTTGGAGATTAGTATGATTCAAACGATACTTTTAAAACTACAACCGATTAAATTTCGACTGGCAATCTTTCTGCTGTTGTCTTGCTCAAGCCTGCTTTCAATCACCCTGTTTCGCGTCCGAACAATTTTAAGCGGTAACGGATACTATCACTTTCTGATTTGGAATCTTTTTCTCGCATGGCTGCCATTTTGGATGGCACTTATGGCGTCAAGTTTCTCAAAAAAGCGAAAATACCTGTTTGTCACCCTGCCTTTAACTACCATCCCATGGCTGTTATTTTTCCCCAACTCCCTTTATATCCTTACTGATCTATTTCACTTGAGCAATCCTCGTCCATTTGTACCCATTTGGTTCGATGTTCTCCTCATAAATTGGTTCGCATGGACCGGTATTTTTCTTGGGGTATTCTCGCTCTACTTGATGCATGATATCGTTCACCGCGAGTTTGGGCGGATGGCGGGGTGGTTTTTTGTGCTCACAATCGGCATACTCAGTGGCATCGGCATTTATGTTGGAAGATTCCTGCGCTGGAATTCGTGGGATGTAATCTTCAACCCACTTGAGCGTCTGAACGAGTTATTGTATTACGCAACTCATCCAAGTCCGCAAGCCATTTTATTCATCAGTGTATTCTCTTCCTTCTTTATTTTTATCTACATTACGCTTTACACATTTGGATTGTTGTTTCAAGAACAAATACGCCCAGCTTCGCAGGAAATCAAATGAACCCACTTATCTTAATTCGCGGCGGCGGCGACCTCGCAAGCGGCGCAATCCTTCGTTTACATCGAGTCGGCTTTCAGGTTGCGGTTCTCGAACTCAGCAAACCTTTGGCCGTTCGCCGAAGTGTCTGTTTCTCTGAAGCAGTTTATGAAGGCACACAAACCGTAGAGGGTGCAACCGCGCGCCTCGTTTCCGCCGACCAGTTTCAAGTCACGTTGGAGGCGGGGGAAATCCCCGTACTGATCGACCCCAACGCGAACATTCTTCGCAATCAATTTCTGACAAGCCCGCGCTCCACGTTTCTGGTGGATGCAAGACTATTGAAAAAAGAACCCGAACAACTAGGGGCTGATATTCCGCTTCACATCGGGCTGGGGCCTGGATTTCGCGCAGGAGAAAATTGCCACGCTGTGATAGAAACCCGCCGCAGTCACACCCTCGGCAGGGTGCTGTGGAGCGGAGAGACCCAACCCGACAGTGGTAAACCAGAAGGAGATCCGCGTCGGGTGTTGCGTGCACCGGATTCCGGACAGTTAATTCCACATGCAGATATTGGCAATTGTGTCAAAGAAGGCCAATTAATAGCAGAAATCCAAAATTTTGCAGGGAATAAATCAAAGGTCGTCAGTCCGTTCGATGGTACGCTGCGGGGACTCATTCATCCACGCGTGGAAATTATCGAAGGTATGAAGATTGGCGATGTAGATGTACGCAATGACCCAACGTTGTGCACGCTGGTTTCAGACAAGGCGCTTGCAATCGGCGGCGGCGTTTTGGAAGCAGTCTGGATAAAACTGAACGAGATCAACAATTCGATACAAGTATAAAAACTGCAGAGTCAAAAAAGCGGTCTTGAGAATCTCATGAGGCAATAATGGT
>JAEURE010000206.1 GCA_016789485.1 Anaerolineales bacterium
ATGCGCGTGATGGTTATAAGCGCCACACCGCCCACAGTAACCTGCATGTGCGGGTTAAATTTCACGGCGCGGAACAAATGCACATATTCCCAAGCCGCGCCGATGAGAAAAGTCCCCATCAGTAAATAATAAAAGATGCCGCCAAACAAAATGGCGGGCACTCCTATCGCGGCAAGTCCTAGCGCAGTAATTAATCTTCTACGCATTGGATTCCTGAAGTTCCCCCGAAGCTACCTTTCCAAAACGCCTGTCACGATGGGCGAAGGTTTCCAACGCGCGGCGATATTCTTCCTTGTCAAAATCTGGCCAGAAGGTTGGGGTGATATACCATTCTGAATAGGCGGCCTGCCAGATAAGGAAATTGCTCACCCGCAATTCACCCGAGGTGCGGATGATAAGGTCGGGATCTGGCACGCCGGCGGTGAACAAATATTTATTGACCAGTTCATCGGTTACATCCTCTGCCGGGATGCCGTCATTGATGATCTTTTGAATGGCACAAACGATCTCATCCCGCCCGCCATAGTTGAAAGCAACGTTCAAAATGAGCCGGTCATTGTTTTTGGTCAACTCAATGGCATTCAACACTTTTTTCTGAATGGCGGGGTCAAGCCTCTCCAGCCGTCCAATATGCCGAAGCTGCACACCCTCTTTATGTAGTTCGTTCAATTCACGGTCAATGACATTCTGAAGGATGAGCATTAACCCGTTGACCTCCTCAGCAGGGCGTCCCCAATTTTCAGTGGAAAACGCATAGATCGTAAGATATTTAACGCCAAATTCAACCGTGGAGCGGATGACACGGCGCAAGTTTTCCGTCCCTGCCTTGTGGCCAGCCAAGCGCGGCAGACCACGTTGAATTGCCCAACGTCCGTTGCCGTCCATAATCATGGCAACGTGTTGAGGAACCTTTCCGAGGGGAGTAGTGGAGGGAGTTTCAGCCATAATATTTTGATGCTCGTTCTGAAGCCGCTTTCATGCCTCAGAAAAACTTATACTTCCATGATCTCTTTTTCTTTGTGAGAGCCGTGTTTTGCGATCTCTTCTACAAATTTATCAGTCAGTTTTTGCAGGTCATCCTCTCCGCGTTTGAGATCATCTTCTGTGATCAGCTTTTCCTTTTCAAATTCGCGGATATCGTTGTGCAAATCCCTGCGGATGTTGCGGACAGCAATGCGGGCTTCTTCGAGGCGGTGGTGCATATGCTTCACCAACTCGCGGCGGCGTTCTTCATTAAGTGGAGGGAGGTTCAAGTGGATGGCTTTTCCATCGGAACTGGGATTCAGGCCCAAGTCTGAGGTACGAATCGCTTTTTCAATATCCTTAATGGAACCTGCATCAAACGGCTTGATCATGATGGATCGCGGTTCAGGGACGCTGATACTCGCGAGCTGCATGAGCGGGGTCGGCGTGCCATAATATTCCACCGGAAGTCTTTCCACCAGAGCGGGGTTGGCTCTTCCCGTACGAATGCCGGCCAGATCGTCTGAAAGGGATTGGATCGCGCCGTTCATGCGTGCTTCAGCATCTTTCAACAGGTCTTTAATTTCGTCGGTGCTCACTATCTTCCTCCTGAATTTAATTACGATACAAGGATACCTTAAAACAAGAATTTAGGCTATGGGAGTGCCTGAAAAGTGAGAGAATATGCAAAAAATTGAGAGGCTATCAGAAAATAAAAAAATTCCTGCCCATTTTTGAAAACAGAGCAGGAAGGAATTCTTTGAAATACGAATTGAACTAAGCAGTAACGAGTGTGCCGATGGCTTCGCCGCGCAATGCGCCTAACAGCGCCTTCGAATCCCAAAGGTTGAGCACAAGGATGGGCATATTGTTTTCCATGCAAAGTGTGATGGCAGTACTGTCCATTACTTCGAGACGGCGGTTGAGAACTTCAATGTAGCTCAATTTGTCAAATTTTTTGGCATCCGGGTTCTTCTTGGGGTCAGAATCATACACGCCGTCGACCTTGGTAGCCTTGATGACAACTTGTGCATCAATTTCCGTGGCTCGCAGTGCAGCTGCGGTATCGGTGGAGAAGAAGGGATTCCCTGTTCCCGCTCCAAAGATGACCACACGCCCCTTTTCAAGGTGGCGGATCGCGCGTCGGCGGATGTAAGGCTCGGCAATGGCACGCATCTCAATGGCTGACATGACGCGGGTGAACACATTCAGCCTTTCCAGAGCATCCATCAATGCAATGGCATTCATGACCGTGGCAAGCATGCCCATATAATCCGCAGTGGAACGATCCATGCCGCGCTCCAAACCCTGCTTGCCGCGCCAGAGATTTCCCGCACCGATGACTACAGCCACATCCACGCCCATTTCTCGGACTTCCTTGATACGGATGGCAATCGCCTCAGCTTCATCGACATCAATCCCAAAGCCGGATTTACCTCCGAGCGCCTCGCCGCTTAACTTGAGCAGGATCCGTCTATATTTCAACTCAACCATTCATACCTCCAAGCTTTTACAAAATGACACAATTTAGAAAAAAAGCCAACCCGAAGGCTGGCTTTTTAAACTTAATTCTGACTTGTGCTTTCGCCCAATTCCCAGCGCTGGAAACGGCGAACGATGACACTTTCACCAATGGCCGCCACATTCTGTAAAATGAGCTTTTCAATGGTAAGAGATTCATCGCGGATGTAAGCTTGTCTTAAAAGACAGACTTCGTCCTTATACTTCTCAACCCGTCCGTCCACGATCTTCGCCAGCACGTTATCGGGCTTGCCTTCTTCTTTTGCACGAGCTCGGGCGATATCTCTTTCGTGTTCGAGTTCAGCGGCTGGAATTTCTTCCGCAGTGATGTATTTTGGTGCGCTTGCAGCGATCTGCAAAGCGATCTCATGCGCAAGGTTACGGAACTGCTCAGCACGGGCAACAAAGTCCGTTTCGCAGTTGATTTCGACCATCACGCCCACCCGTCCGCCGCCGTGGGAATACAATTCCACAACGCCATTGGAAGCTACACGGTCAGCACGTTTAGCTGCAGTAGCCATCCCCTTCTCGCGCAGCCAGTCAACAGCCTTATCGAAATCTCCGTTCGCTTCCTGCAATGCTTTGCGGCAATCCAACATGGGAGCATTGGTTGCAGCCCGCAGTTTCTTGATCATCTCAGTTGTTATTTCCATTTCAAAATCCTTGGTTCAATGTTACGGTTGTTGTTATTAATTACGCTGCGGGTTCAGTGGAGTCGTCTTTGGATACAACTTCTTCTGCTGCAGGAGCAACTTCATTTGCCTTGGCGCCCACATTCATCTTGGCCAGTGTGGATTCACCGAGCAATACATCATCACCCATTTCATCCGTTTCGGTTTCAACGACAGGCTTGCGGGACGGGCGTGATTTTGGTTTGCCCTCAGTTTTCACTTCGCCGGGCTGTTCAGGCTCCTCTTCCTTGCGCATGGCTTTGCCTTCAAGAACAGCATCCGCCATTTTGGCGACCAGCAATTTGATGGCGCGAATCGCGTCATCATTGGAAGGGATCACATAATCAACATTTTGGGGATTGCAATTGGTATCAACCAGCGCCACAATCGGGATCTTGAGCAGGTTCGCTTCACGAACAGCAGCTTCTTCCCGTCCAACATCCACAATGAAGAGCAGGTCAGGGCGGCGTTTCATAATGCGTGCGCCGGAGAGGCGTGTGCTCAAGCGGGTGATATCGCGTTCGATCAACAATCCTTCCTTTTTGGTAAGGCGGTTGATCTCATCGGTGTCGCGCAACTTCTCAAGGCGCTCAAGTTCCTGGATACGCTGGTACATGGTGGACCAGTTGGTGAGCATACCGCCCATCCAGCGTTCGGTGACGTGAGGCATGCCACAGCGGGCAGCTTCTTCAGCAACAGTTTCCTGCGCCTGGCGCTTGGTACCCACAAAGAGAACCGTACCGCCGTTGGCGGCAACATCGCGAACAGTGTTGTACCCTTGATTCAACAATTTGACGGTCTGTTGAAGGTCAATAATATGAATGCCGTTACGTTCCGTGAAGATATACGGTTTCATACGAGGGTCCCACTTGTTAGTGCGGTGCCCGAAGTGGACACCGCTCTCAAGCAGGGCTTTCATTGAAATGACAGCCATTTAGTACTCCTTAACTTTTGCCGTTCTCCAGCGCGCAATTCATTGACTGGCGCGGAACGGAATGAGTTTAGCGGGGATAAAGACCCGCTCAGGGACGCTTATTGCCCGTCCCAGGCAGAATGTGCCCATTTTGGGGGCGGCGAGATTATATCACAGGATTCCCCTCCCTATTTAAAGAAAAGACCACTGACCCAGACTACGGTCAGTGGTCTACACAGCTATCCCACGTAATCACACCACTCTTCGTATTTTTTCACTTTGCCTCGAATCGCATCATGATAAACATCCTGGATCTTTTTGGTTATGGGACCCGTTTTCCCGTTCCCGATCTTGCGGAAGTCAATTTCGCTTAACCCGATGCATTCGGCAGCAGTTCCGCACACAAAAACTTCATCCGCAATATACAACTGATCGCGCGAAACAGGCTGTTCCAAAACCTCATACCCCAAATCCCGCGCAATCGTAAAAATGGAATGACGCGTAATACCTTCCAACACGGGCGCAGTAGACGGGGTGATGATCTTATCTTTTCGTATGAGAAAAAGATTCTCGCCCGTACACTCCGCAATATAGCCTTGCGGATCAAGCATAATGGCTTCCTCGAAGCCCAATCGCTGCGACTCGGTTTTTGCCAAAATGCTGTTGGCGTAATTGCCTGAAACCTTGGCCTTGGTCATAGAGACGTTGACATGATGACGAGTGAACGAGGAAATATTTGCACGAATGCCTTTTGCAAGCGCTTCATCACCGAGGTAATTATTCCATTCCCAGACGGCGATCATCAAGGACGGTTTCCCACTGTCGACATTCAAGTTCCAGCCGCCACCATCCAGATAGATCAATGGGCGCACATAGCAATCGGTGAATCCATTTGCGCGCACTGTGTCTTTATGAGCCTTGACCAGATCATCCACACTCCACGGGAATTCACGAAAACCAAGCACACGCGCTGAGTCGAACAAACGCTCCACATGTTCTCGCAAACGAAAAATAGCAGGACCCTTCGGCGTGTTATACGAGCGGATTCCTTCAAACACAGCCGCCCCATAATGAAGGGCAGGCGTGAGAAAATGCAAGGTCGCTTGTTCGAACGGCACAAGCCCGCCGTTCTTCCAGATAAATTTAGACTCCATTCCCATAACTCAATTCTCCTTATAATTTTTTGATAATCTCATCCGCCATCTGACGGGTTGTTAACTTGCCGCCGATATCCGCAGTCCGAGCGCCGGCAGTGATGACTTCATCCACAGCTTTTTCAATTGCAAGAGCTTCCGTTTCCAATTTCAAAGAATAGCGCAGTAACATGGCCGAGGAAAGAATCGTCCCCACTGGATTTGCAATTCC
>JAEURE010000207.1 GCA_016789485.1 Anaerolineales bacterium
GACGGCTGGCAGGTGCTTGATGCCTTAAAGAGCGACTCGGTCACCCGCCATATTCCTGTGATCGTTTGCAGCATTATCGAAGACCTTGAAAAAGGATTTAATCTCGGCGCAACAGACTATCTTGTGAAACCCATCCTGGAGGATGATCTCGTCAATGCCCTGGACCGATTGAACACCGACGGCTCCATTCGGGATGTATTGGTAATCGATGACAACCCCGATGACCTGCGGTTGATCAGCAAGATCTTAAATGACGACGGCAGGTACAAAGCAATCCTTGCAGAAGGCGGAAACAGCGGATGGAACATTATCTCAACCGGCAACCCGCCTCATGCCATCGTGCTTGACCTGTTCATGCCTGAGATGAATGGATTCCAAATATTGGAGAAGTTACAGGCAGATAAAAAGCTGCGAGACATCCCAACCATTGTCATCAGCGGCATGGAACTTACCGCCGAGCAAAAGAAACAACTTACTGAATTTGGTCAAAGCGTTCTAACCAAAGGCTCATTCAGCGAAAAAGAATTGTTAACATCCATTCAACGTTCCCTGGACCGTATCCAGATGGGCAAATAAACAGGAGATCTACCCAACGTGTCATTCATCATCAAATGCCTTGACTGCGGACATAACGCTCCGTATTACCCAACATCATCCACCTGCCCAAAATGCGGCAGTCAATGGCGTGAAGCGGAATACGATTATGAACGGATTGGAAAGACTCTGCCCCCATTGCTGGCAACAAGACCGGCGGGACTTTGGCGTTACCGTGAACTGCTGCCGGTTCGAAATCCCAACATTAGCTTGTCGTTGGGCGAAGGAAGTACCCCCTTAATCCGCGCCAGCAATTTAGGAATGATGCTAGGCTGCCCAAATATCTATATCAAAGATGAGCGGCAGGGCCCCACTTCATCATTTAAGGACCGGCAGGCTGCGGTTACCATTGCCGCGCTGAAAGAAGCGGGAATCACTGAAATGGTGGCAGCATCCACTGGAAATGTGGCAATTTCCTATTCAGCGTACGCTTCCCGGGCTGGGATGAAGCTATGGGCTTTTGTAACCAGCCTTGTCCCGTCAGTAAAGATGCGTGAAATCGCGCTGTATGGAAGCCAGGTGATCAAGATCACAGGTTCCTATGACCAATGCAAGCAGGTGGCATCTGAATTCGCCCGCCAGCGTCATTTGTATCAGGATATGGGAGCACGCACCATTACTTCCATTGAAGCGATGAAGACCATTGCTTTTGAAATAGCAGAGCAGCTTACTGCCGTTCAAGGTCCCGGCGAAAACACACAGTGGCGCACACCGGATTGGTATGTGCAGGCAATTAGCGGCGGCATGGGACCGCTGGGAGTGTACAAAGGATTCCGCGAAATGCAACAAATGGGATGGGTAGACCGTATCCCATCCTTTGCGCCCATTCAAGCAGAGGGATGCGCGCCCATGGTTGACAGCTGGAAAAAGGGATTGGAGAAAGCCGAACCGGTGAAATCCCCCAAGACCCGCATCGAAACCCTTGCAACGGGAGATCCCGGGCGTGCCTACGAGTTTTTGCGCGAGTATGTCAACAACACCAACGGCGCTTTCGAAAGCGTCAGTGACGAAGATGCATTCCGTGCCATGCATGTCCTCGCAAAAATGGAGGGTATTTCCGCTGAGCCTGCTGCCGCAGTGGCGTTTGCCGGCTTGTTCAAGCTAATCCGCGCAGGAATCATAAAACCCAGCGACACGGTCGTTGTGAATTGCACCGGCCACACCATGCCAGCCGAGCCCAGCATTCTCGGAGACAATTGGTCTCGCGACATCAAATTCCCAAGTGTTGAGCAAACCCCGCAGGAAGGATTGCTGTCTGCGCTTACGCAGGTCGCTCCTGAACGCTTCCCCAAGATCGTTATTGTGGAAGATACCGCTGAAGCACGCCGCTTGATCCGCCGCATCCTACAGTCACAGGGCAATTTCACCATTATGGAAGCAACCAACGGGCGGGAAGGTTTGGAGTTGATCAAACGTGAACTACCCGACCTTGTCATCCTGGATCTAATGATGCCTGAAATGGATGGGTTTACCGTCATCGAGTCTCTGCGGGCAAATCCAGAAACAGCCGTTATCCCCGTCATTGTTGCAACAGCAAAAGAACTAACTCCGGATGAGAAAAGCAGGCTCGGCGGGCAAATACAATCGCTGATGCAAAAAGGCGATTTCCTTAACGATGAATTCCTTGAAGAAGTGAAATCGTTAATAAAATAATAAGTTCCACTGGAATTGAAATCACAAAGGCTGGCATTCTTGCCAAAAAAACAAACAGCCGGGATTGCAGCGGCATTTAGTTCAGCACTATTCCTTGGGTTGGCGCCCGTTTTTGGAAAACTCGCCATCACTGGAGGCTTTACGCCTTTTGCAGTGGTCGCATTACGTACCGGCTTTGCGGCTGCAATACTTTTCATCGTCATTTCGGTTTTCTACCGCCAGTATCTCTATATTTTCCCGGTTGGGTTGATTGGCTGCTCGCTTGCCGGCGCCATCAATGGATTGGGGTCCCTGCTTTATTATCTCGCGCTTCAAAGGCTGGACGCGAGTCTTGGTCAATTGCTCTATTCGTTGTACCCATTCTTCGTAGCACTTTGGCTGATACTCGATCACCAGCCTCCAAGCCGTTTGACATTTTTTCGAATTGTCCTGGCAACAATTGCAGTCCTGCTGTTGACCAGCGTTCCTGGTCGTTCAGTGGATACGATAGGGGTCATCATGATGATCGGAGCAGCGATACTATATGCCATGCATTTGCCGATCAACCAGCGTGTTCTTTATGAAGTCCCAGCTCCCACGGTTGCCCTCTACACACTTTTAGCAATGAGCGCCGTTGTTCTCCCCGTTTACTTTATTTTTGACCGTGCCTGGCCCACCGCAGATATCCCCTGGCTGCCGGTTGCGGGCTTAACCTTCGTTACCGTTTTTTCACGGATCGCACTTTTCCTCGGGGTAAAGAAGATCGGCGGGATGCAAACTGCTTTATTGGGATTAGCCGAATTATTGATCGCCATCTTCTTTAGCAGCCTTTGGCTCGGTGAGAGTCTTTCCGTCACCCAATGGCTTGGCGCGCTCGGACTCGCTGTAAGCTTGATCCTGGTAATGTATGAAGACCATACGCCGCCGACACACAGCGGCAAAACCGGCTGGCTTTCCTGGATACGGGCGCCAGGTTTACCCAAGGATATTTTCGGACCGTATGAATAAAAAAGACCACATTGCTGTGGTCTTTTTTTGTGTTGAAATCTACTTATCACCCTCATACAAATACCCTGTGCCACGGACACTGACAACCTGCTCCGAAAGGGACGGGAATTGATCAAGCTTGTGCCGCAACCGACTGACGAGCGGCCGAAGGATTTCAGGCGCTTCACGCTGCGACGTATCATAGCCCTGTACCAGCAGGACCAATTCGCGGTGTGAAAAGACCTTGCCTTTGTTTTCCATCAAAATCCGCAGGAGCCTGCCTTCAGCAGGAGTGAGATGCTCGATCTTGCTCTTGTGCTTGATCTGGCGGCGGGAGAGGTCAACCGTTGTGCCGTCTTTCAAATTGAAAACTTCCTGACCCATATCAGAATCAGCGGAAGAAATATTATTCAAGCGCGACTTTGCGGAACGACGGGAGAGGCCCTTCTTCACGGTGGAGAGGATCTGCGCCGGCGAAGCAGGCTTCAACAGATAATCATGGATCCGCAAACGCAGTGCCTGGATTGCCGTCTCAGTGGAGCCGTACGCCGTCAACAAAATCACTTCTGTTTCAGGAGAAACCTGATTCACCACTTGGACAACTTCAAGGCCGTCCATGCCGGGCATTTTTAGATCCACGATCAGTAGGTCCACATTATGAGTGCGGATGTACTCAACAGCAGCCTGCCCATTGGGCGCAGAGGCGACGATGTAGCCTTCCAGTTTTAGAATATCGGTGAGAGATTGTCTTGCGACAGGCTCATCATCTACAACCAGAATATTTGATTTCATTGTTATCCTCCTGTGGGTAAGAATATGCGGAAACAGGCACCGGGGCCGCGCTCGGGGAGCAATTCCAAAACGCCGCCGTGTGCAGTAATTATATTGTAACTTACCGTAAGTCCCAACCCTGTGCCACCCTCTTTGGTACTAAAGAACGGTTCAAAGATATTCGCCTGTTTCTCCTCTGGAATTCCCTTGCCGTTATCCTGAAAGAGAATTTCAACACCTTCGCTCAATCTCCGCGCAGAAATATGCAGTTCCCCGCCGCCCGACATGGCATCGGCAGCGTTCAGGATAAGGTTGATGAAAACCTGCTGCATCTGACTGCCAACCGCCATGATGCTCGGAGTCTGCACAGGGATATCCACAATGACGTTCACTTTTGCTTCGGTAAGCTGCTTGGACATCAGCGCAATGATGTATTGCAGCATTTCAGCAATATCCACTTTTTCAAGCGAACTTGTACCGGGGCGGTAAAAATCCAGCATGCGGCGGACGGTGAGCATAAGTCTTTCCAGCTCGGTACGAGCCAGATCGAAATATTCCTTGCGTTTTTCTTCGGGCAGGTCTTCGCGCCCTGCAAGGTGCAGACAGTTCTGCACAGCCTGCAGAGGGTTATTGACTTCATGAGCAATGGATGCACTCAAACGTCCCGCAGCTGCCATCTTCTCAGCCTGCAGCAAGGCTTTTTGAGACTCCTCTACCTTGCGGACGTAATCCAATTGCTCGGCATACAAGCGCGCATTCTCCAGCGCCGCAATGGATTGGCGCGCCAAGATTTGGAACATCTCAAGGTCTGATTCGCGGAAGGGCGGCTCGCCTATTGTCCTCGCCGCGAACAACACCATATGGAGATTCGGGCGGCTGATCGGCGCGAGAATCACCGCACCCAGCCCGAGCGCAGAAAGATGCGTTTTCAATGCAGGGGAACCCGGTCCGCTGGCGTTGATCATTAAAGGCGTGCTCGATTCGCTTAAATGGGAAATCATATCCAAATGTTTTTGAGTGGAATTGAATCCGCGTGATACGAGCAGGGAATAATCCTTTGTCTCAACGTCAAATTGATAACAGGCGGCTTGCGGACATTGAATGTGACCGCAAATGGCGCTGACGATAAGATCCAGCAAAGGCTCGCGGCGGGTTTCAGAAAGCAGGGCTTCTGTGACGGAAAACAACGGCCGCAATGCCTGTGTGCGCGCGGCATCGCGTTTGGTTTGGCTGTCTGCAAGGGCAAGCTTGACAGCTTCGATCAACTCGTTTCCCTGACTGAACGGTTTGAGCAACAGGCCATCCACACCCTGGCGCACCGTGCGGGTGGCGGGCCTGATGCTGCCGTTGCCGTCGACGTCGGTGTCGAACAGCAGGAAGGGCACGTCGCGGTAACGGTAGACCTGGGTCCGGTAGCCGAACAGCAGCCCGGCGCCGCT
>JAEURE010000208.1 GCA_016789485.1 Anaerolineales bacterium
CAGTAGATTCGCACAGCCCGATTTTGACCCGTCTTTGTGGGTGATCGCCTGGGATGGAAACGAGATCGCAGGCTTTTCGCTTAACCGCTTCCGCATGGGAATTGGTTGGGTCAGCACCCTCGGCGTTCGCCGTCCGTGGCGCAAAAAAGGACTTGGACTGGCTTTGCTCCAACAATCCTTTGGCGAATTCTACAAACGCGGGATGAAGACCATTGGCCTCGGTGTGGATGCCTCCAACCCTACAGGCGCAACCCGTCTCTATCAGGGAGCTGGCATGTATATTGCCAGTGAATTCATCACCTACGATAAGGAATTGCGCGCTGGCAGAAATTTGGAAGAATAGAGGAAGAAATGAACACACTACTTGAAAAATCAAAAATTGAATTGCCGCATGGCTTTACTACCCGCGGCGCTGAGTTGGATGATGCGGATGCTGCGGTGAAATTATTCAACACCTGGTCGCAGGCCATCATTCATCAAAACGAATTGTCCGATCCGAATATCCTGCGCAATGAGTGGGCTTCGCCGGGTTTTAACCCTGCCACAGATATTCGTCTGGTCTTTTCACCTGAAGGAATGCTCGTCGGTTATATCGAAGCGTGGACGACTTCCAAGCCGCCCGTTCACCCCTGGCTTTGGGGACGTGTCCACCCTGAATTGGGCGGTCTCGGTATTGGCACATGGCTTCTGCAATGGGCAGAGGAACGTGCCTGCAAAGTATTGGATATTTTGCCTGCCGATCTCCGTTTTGCACCTCGCACAGGGATATACCAATCTGTTGTTGATTCAAAAAAACTCTTTGAGGATAGTGGCTTCGTCCGCATTCGCAGCTCTTACGAAATGCGTATCGATATGGAAGAAGCGCCTCCGACTCCGCTCTGGGCGGATGGCATTACCCTGAGAACAGCCAACCCTGAAACAGATTCCCGCGCCATCTACCAGGTGGACAGAGACTCCTTCCGCGACCACTTTGGTTACATCGAAGAACCTTTCGAGGAGGGGTTCAAACGCTTCAGCCATTTCATGTTTGGCGAAGGCTCCGACCCAAGCTTGTGGTTCCTCGCCATGGACGGTGACGAAATTGCAGGCATTTCCCTTTGTCGACCCAGTTCCTACGATGACCCGGACTTGGGGTGGGTAAATATTTTAGGAGTCCGCCGCGAGTGGCGCAAGCGTGGGATCGGGCTGGCTCTTCTTCAGCACAGTTTTGGTGAATTTTACAAACGCGGCAAACGCAAGGTCGGTCTTGGCGTGGATGCGCAAAACCTGACGGGTGCCTTGAAGCTGTACGAACGCGCGGGCATGCATATCCACCAGGCTTTCGACCAGTATGAAAAGACGATTCGCTCAGGACGTGAAATCAGTGTAGAATCTCTCTCAGAATAAACCAACGGTGTTCCGTATCAAGGAGAGATTTATGAACCTGCGTTGTATTTACTGCCAGACCCCTTTCACCCTCAGCCGCCCTGAAATGCTTACTGCGATTGTCAGCATGAACGAAAGACACCAGAATCACTACGACGCGCATTGCCCGCGCTGCCGACGTGCCAATTCCATTTCCCGTCAGAGGATGGAATTGTTCTACCCGAACTGGCAGGAAGCAGCCAAACAGATGGCGTCTGCACCCGTAACGCCACCCGCTTCACCCCCGCCGACGCCTGCTTCTGCCATGCTGAAGACAGAACCTATTTCAAAGGCAAAAAAGGCGGAGGCGGGCAAAGTCCTTGCCAAACCCTCCGTTGCGAAGAAGGCGCCTGCTGCCAAGAAACCAGCCGCCAAAAAAGCTTCCTCGGAAAAGCCGGCCGCGAAGAAATCTCCCGCAAAAGGCAAGAAGAAGTAATAAGTCCGCAGCAGGCAGTTTTGATTTTTATGCAAAGCCGAGAAGATCAACATCTTTAAGGCTTTGTATCTTTAAAGGACAGGATATGAGTATTCGCGCAGTTTTTTTTGATTTTGGCGGTGTCATCCAGCGCACCGAATTCCAGGCACCTCGTCAGCATTTGGCGGAACGCTTTCGCATGGAGTATGACGATATTGATAAGCTTGTCTTTGCGAGCGAATCTGCACGGCGCGCCAGTGTGGGTGAGATTCGGGAGGAGGAACATTGGGCGAATGTTTTGAAACGGCTCAAACTTTCCCCTGCTGAGAAATATGCTGTCGAAGCCGAATTTTTTGGCGGAGATGTAATTGACCGCGAACTGGCGAATTTTATTCATTCGCTGAGGGGAAAATTCCATGTCGGTCTCATTTCCAATGCATGGAGTGGGATGCGCCCCTTCCTTGAAAGGGAAAAGCTGATCGAGCTTTTTGATAGTGTGACGATTTCGGCGGAAGTCCGTGTGATGAAGCCCGAAGCGAAGATCTATTCCATTGCGTTGGGTCAGGCTGGGGTGAAGGCAGAAGAGGCGGTTTTTGTCGATGATGTTCAAGTCAACATTGATGCCTGTCAGGAGATCGGGATGAAGGGCGTTTTGTTCAAAGATCCGCAAAAGGCCATGGAAGAGTTGGAAAAAATATTGAAGATCAAATGAAATAAAAATAGAATGGGGATTTCCTTTGATCGCTTAAGGCAAAAACCATGAATACAAAAACTAAAACTGAATTATTTATACGCGATCTTGGCGATGGGTTGATCCTGCGCCATGCTTCAGCAGAAGATGCGGAAGCGCTTGCAGATATCAACAGTCGCATGCACAGTGACGATGGACCTGACAAGCCAGACCATCACATCGCGGCATGGGTGCGGGATCTAGCTTCCAAACCCCATCCGACTTTTAGCCCGGGCGACTTCACCATCGTCGAAGAAACAGCCACGGGACGCATCGTTTCCACCTTATGTTCAATTCCTCAAACATGGACGTATGACGGAATTGAATTTGGAGTGGGGCGTCCCGAGTTGGTTTGCACCCTGCCTGAATTTCGCAGGCGCGGTCTTGTCCGCGTGCAGATGGAAGAAGTCCACAAGTGGAGTGACGAGCGTGGCGACCTGGTGCAGGTGATCACGGGTATTCCTTTTTACTATCGTCAGTTTGGCTATGATATGGCGTTGAACCTCGTTGGCCGCCGCTATGGATATGAAGCGCATGTGCCAAAATTGAAGGATGGCGAAAGGGAGCCATTCGTGATTCGCCCTGCACAGGAAAAGGATGCTGGATTCATTTTGCGCCTGTACGAAGAGACGCAGAAGCGATATGCCATTAGCTGCAAGCGCACGCTTGAGATCGTTAAGTATGAACTAAGCGGGCAGAGCAATGGCAATCTCAATAATTTTGAAGCACTGATCATTGAGGATAAAAAAGGCGAAGCGATCGGGTATTTTCAACACCCTGCCATGTTGTGGGTTGATGGGTTGTACGCGATCATGTACGAGCTGGTCAAAGGCGCTTCGTGGTTGGACGTCTCACCAAGTGTGGCACGCTATTTGTGGGCAAAAGGCGGGGAATATGCTGCGCGCGATTCGGCCACACGTTATTCATGGGGATTCAATTTGGGCGACCATCATCCTGCTTACGAAGCGATGGACGATAAACTTCCTGCGCAGCGTAAGCCATACGCATTTTATGTCCGTGTGCCAGATCTGCCGGCTTTCTTGAATCGGGTCACGCCTGCATTGGAGAAGCGGTTGGCAGAATCCATTGCAGCGGGATACACGGGCGACTTGAAGGTTAATTTTTATACAAGCGGCTTACGCATGGTATTCGAGAATGGCAGGATCACAACTGTTGACTCGTACAAACCTTCAATTGAGACCAATTCAGATGCCAGTTTCCCAGACCTGACTTTCCTGCATCTGCTTTTTGGTCACCGCAGCTTGGATGAATTACGCCATGCCTTTACAGATTGTTATTGGGAGAATAATAAGGCAAGAGTATTGTTAAACGCCTTGTTCCCAAAACGTCTCTCGGATGTGTATGCGATAGGCTAGGGGCGTAAGGTATGGACATTTTGCCGCAGAACTCACAGGAAACGTTGAGATAACCTCGTTGAAACCTGCCAGCTCTGCGGCGTTTTTTTGTATAACGTTTAAGGAAGAAGATGCCAAATTTAAAGGTAGATGCGACAAAGGTATATTTGTTCACTGAATTCAGCGCCTCGGCTTTCTTCTCGATGATGTTCGTGACCATGTCATTGTACGAGGCGACAGTTGCAGGGTTGACTCCGTTGCAGCTTGTGCTTGTCGGCACCACATTGGAAATCTCCGCGTTTGTGTTTGAGATTCCCACAGGGGTGGTCGCGGACGTTTTCTCGCGGCGTTTATCCATCATTATTGGCTATTTGTTGATGGGAATTGGTTTTCTTGTGGAGGGCTTTTTCCCTGCCTTCCTGCCAATTTTGCTGGCACAGGTCATTTGGGGGCTTGGTTACACATTCACCAGCGGCGCCACCCAAGCCTGGATATCAGATGAGGTTGGCGAAGAAAAAGCCAACCAACTTTTCCTGCGCGCCACGCGTGTGGGGCTTGTAGCTTCTTTGTTTGGGATGGGTTTTTCCATGTTGATCGGCGCAAATGATGTGGCATTGCCCATTCAGCTTGGCGCGACTGGCGTATTGCTGATTGGTTTCGTATTGATCTTCATCATGCCTGAAACAGGTTTTACCCCAACTCCGAAAGAAGACCGCAATAACTGGCAACACATGTGGTACACCTTCAATGAAGGCGTGAAAGCCGTCCGTGCCCGCCCGCGATTGATCAATATACTGGGCGTTGGTTTTTTCTACGGGCTGTATAGCGAAGGGTTTGACCGTTTGTGGGTCAAGCACCTGCTCGATAATTTTGAAATCCCCGTTTTCTTTGGAAATAATCAACTGGCTTTCTTTGCTGTCCTCCAATTGGCTGGCGCGGTGTTGACCATTTTTGCTGTCCGCTATGTGGAGAAGAGAGTAGATTCAAGCGACTCCCTTGCGATTGGACGAGTGATGCTGATCGTGACGGGATTGATCATTACTGCGATGATCGGCTTTGCATTGTCCCCGCTTCTTTTCCTGACCTTGGGCCTGTACCTAACCATAGACATTTTACGCAGCGTGCGCGATCCGCTTGCTTCGGCATGGGTCAATCAAAAGTTAGATTCAGAAACGCGTGCCACCATCCACTCGATGACAGGGCAGGTGGATGCTGTTGGTCAAATGGCGGGCGGCCCCAGTGTGGGGTTGGTGGCGAGATCCCTTTCCGTAGCGGCGGCGATCACCTCGTCTGCGCTGCTGCTCGCACCGGCCATGTTCCTTGTAAACAGAGCCAACTCTCAGTCCAGGAAGGAGGCGGGCGCTGCGGAGTAGTTCCTTCAATTTTTGCTTCCAAACAAGAGTGATAGGAAGTTTAATTGACGCATTATGAAGTTTGCATGTATAATTTTCCAACCTATCCCTTTTCAGGGTAAG
>JAEURE010000209.1 GCA_016789485.1 Anaerolineales bacterium
TTCCCTTATGTTCCTTCCATGGTGATCTCCCGCATCGCAGAGACGCCCCACTTCCCCAACCAGCCGACAACCGAAAATTTTAAAGCCGCAGCATTATTTGCCGATATCTCGGGCTTCACTTCTTTGACGGAGAAACTGGCAGGGCGCGGACCGCGAGGTGTGGAAGCCCTCAGCCACATTTTGAACGACTATTTCGGCAGGCTCACCGACCAGATCACCAAATATAATGGCGACATCGTTAACTTTGCAGGAGACTCCCTGCTGGCAGTTTGGAGAATCAACGATACGAGCGAGCAGGAAGCTGTCGTTCAGATCGCAGTGCAATGTGCGCAACGCCTGCAAATGGAAGTACGTAACTATGATTCAGGAGTGGAGGCAAAACTCTTCATGCGCATCGGCGTCGGCGTGGGAGACGCCCAAGCTTATTATCTTGGAGGATTCAAAGGCAAGTGGGAATTTTTCCTGACTGGAAATGCGGTTGAACAGGCATACACCACAGAAAAGAGCGCTTCACCGGGGGATATTACGCTTTCACAAGATGTTTGGGAACTCGTAAAAAACGTCAGCGGGTTTCAAGGGGATGCAGACTCATTTCGTTTGGTGGACATTCCGCTTAAGGTCATCCCCGAACCTCCCACCCCGCCAACTCTTATCGAAGGTTCGGAGAGTTCGCTGAATGGTTTTATCTCACCCGCCATACAATCCTGGCTGGCGGCGGAACAGATCGAATGGCTGGCAGAACTTCGGCGCGTGACAACCCTCTTCGTCAATCTTGGGAACTTCAACAGCAGTATCAGCCTTGAACATGGAACACAGGTCATCCGCGCCATTCAGGAGGCAGCCGCGCATTTTGAAGGCAGCCTGAACGAGATCGGCATGGATGAAAAAGGCGCCAGCCCGCTGGTGACTTTTGGCGTGCATCCGCTGGCGCATGAAGATGATCCGCTGCGCGGCGTGATGGCGGCGCGGGAAATTTCAAAACGCCTGAGCGAACTGGGGCAGACGCACTCGATCGGCATTACAACAGGGCGCGTATTCTGTGGAGTGATCGGCGGCGCAAGCCGGCGCGAGTATGCCATCCTCGGCGATGCGGTCAACACGGCGGCGCGTTTCATGCAGGCGGCTTCAAGCGGATATTCGATTCCCATCCTGTGCGACTCCGCGACGCAGCAGGGCGCAAGCTCGAAGATGAGATTCACCCCATTGGAACCGATCCAACTCAAAGGGAAGTCTGAGGCGGTTTCTGTTTTCCATCCATTGACCGATGTGATGGATTCAAGGCAGGCGCATTACAACACATCCTTCGTTGGGCGCGCTTCCGAAAAGCAAACTCTGCTCGATGCGCTTTCGCAGCCATCGAAGGGAGAGACGGCGCAAGTTGTGATCCTGGAAGGGGAAGCGGGGATCGGGAAATCGCGGCTGGTGGAATACGTCCAGGAAAAGGCCCTGGAATTTGGAGCTGTGCATTTCGCCTGTATGGGCGACGCAATGGAAAAAAACACCAGTTATTTCGGCTGGAGAAATGTATTCCGCCAATTGCTTGGTGTGGACACTTCGATGGACTCGAACGAACGCAAGGAAAAAATCCTTGCGCGGCTTTCTGAAAATTGGCGGGAACGGGCAGCCCTGCTCAACTCCATCCTCGGTGTAGATTTTGAAGAACCTTATTTTGTGCAGGAGATGAGCGGCGAGGTGCGCGCAGAAAACCTGCGGGCGCTATTCATCGACCTGCTTCAGAAAGCCGTAAAAAACAAAACTCTGGTCATCACCTTTGAAGATGCACACTGGCAGGACTCTGCTTCATGGGCATTAACTCTCGATGTAAGCAGGCTGGTGAAGCCGCTTTTACTGGTGATCGCCACCCGTCCATTGAGTGAGCCCTTGCCTGCCCACTATCAAAGCCTGTTGGCATTGAAAGGTGCGCAACGGCTTGTCCTCAGTCCGCTTGGACCCGATGAAGCCATTCAGCTTGTCAAGCAACGGCTCAACGTGCACAGCCTGCCGGAAGACATGGCAAATCTGATCCGCACAAAAGCGGAAGGGAATCCATTTTTCAGCGAAGAGCTGGCATATTCACTGCGCGATTCAGGCTTGATCGAAATCAACGACAATATCTGCCGCATTGTCCAAGGCGTGGATCTGCAAGCTTTCTCCTTTCCCGATACCGTGCAGGGAGTGGTCACCAGCCGCATCGACCGCCTCAAACCGCAGGAACAGTTGTGTGTGAAGGTCGCCAGTGTGATCGGGCGTATTTTTACCTATCAGGTATTGAACGATATTCATCCGATCGTGAATGACAGGCAATACTTAAAGCGCTATCTGGAAGAACTTGAAAAGCTCGATCTCACCCCGCTCGAATCTGTTGACCCTGAACTGACATACATCTTCAAACATGCCATTACGCAGGATGTCGCTTATAACCTGATGCTGTTCGGTCAACGGCAGGAACTACACAAGGTCATTGCGCTTTGGTACGAGGAGCACTTTGCCCACGACCTGACGTCCTTCTACCCCGCATTGGCGCATCATTGGCGTTTTTCAGGAAACCATGAAAAAGCATTGTACTATCTGGAAGCCGCCGCACAGCAGGCATTGAATAACTTCGCCAACCGTGAAGTCGTAGATTTCATGAATTCGATCTTCCAGATCGACGCGCAATCCCCGACCCGCGATAATTTCCGCAGGGCAGGCTGGCACAGGAAATTGGGTCAGGCATATAAGGGACTTGGGAATATGGAAACCAGCCGCAGCCATTTACAGCAGGCGCTGCACTTCATGGGGTATCCCATTCCAGGAAACCAAGCTGGCTGGGTGTTGGACATGCTCGGTCAGTGGCTGCGCAGAATGCTTTTTCCTGTGCAAAAAGCGGTAGAGGAAACACAACAAGCCAAACTAAAAGAGGCGATCAATACTTATGAAAGCCTCTCTGAAATTTATTATTACGCCATCGACCTGCCGCCTTTTCTGGCATGTTTACTGCGTCTGATCAATTCCGTGGATAGGCTGAACGACTCGGCTGAAATGGCACGTTCCTACAGCGTGACCGCTCTTGTGGCGGGGTTGGTTCCCCTGCACGGCGTTGCAAAACGGTATGAAAAACGCGCGCTCGAAACCATCAACTCGCTCGGTCAATTTGAAGACCTCGCCTTCGCCTTGTCTGCTTTGAGCTTGTACAACATGGGCGTCGGGGATTTTCAAAAGGCGATGTACAACATGACCCGCGCTGTAGAGTCAGTCACCTTTTTAAACAACCGTCCGCGCATGGCTGAGGTCTTCACCACGGCGGCGCAAGTCCATCAGCGCCTCGGGCAATATCAGGAAAGCTTCGAATATTTCGAACGCGCCTATCAGGCGGGACTGCATACCGAGAACCCGCAACATCAAGTCTGGGGATTGAATGGCAAGGCAGGCATCCTGCTCTATCAAGGAGGAATGAATCACGCGCAGCAAGCCGTGGACTTGATCAACGCCTCTCTGCCCCTGTTGGTTGGCAGCATCGACCATACGGAAGATATCCGCGCCTACGGCATGCTCGGAATTGCCCACTTGCGGCTTGCACAACCCCAACCCGCCCTGCAAGCCGCGGACAAAGGCTTGCACTTCATTTCAATCACATCCCCCACCGCACACGATGCCTTTGAAGGTTATGCGGGCGTGGCAGAGACCTACCTGCGTTTGCTCGAAGCCGACCCAACCAATAAAGACCTCGCGAAGAAGACCCGCAAAGCCCTGCAGGGCTTGCGCAAGTGCGGAAATCTCTTCCGCATTGCCATGCCGCGCTATTGGTGCTACACAGGCTGGCTGGCTTGGTTGAATGGAAACAAAAGCAAAGCCAGCCTCAGCTGGGAAAAAGGCTTGGAATTGGCAGCCCAGCTTGAAATGAAATATGAAGCGGCGCGCCTGCATTTCGAGTCGGGACGGCACACGCTTGACCATTCAGAACTGCAAGAAGCTGCCGAGGGATTTGAATCTCTTGGAGCGGGATACGACCTGGCACAGGTGCAGGACTGGTTGAAACCCAACCAGTAAACGATCAGGAAGGCGGGATGGAGGTTTTCCGTCCCGCCTTGTTTCACTTATAGCCTCAGCATTCTGCGGGCAGCGCGTTCCACCTCAAGGGGAGTTTCCGCAGTGGATGACCTGAGAGATTCCAATATCTCATCAGGCAGGTTGTTGAGCACGTTTCTGCCTCCAGCATCTCGAAGGGATACTTGCAAAGGCGCGCCAACCTGGGACCTCTTTATAACATCTGCAAGCGCTCTGCCTGTGTACATGGCGCGGGCCGAGTCGATGGTGTCCTTTGTGTTTTGAAGTATTCCGATCAACGAGTGGACCGGAGCAGAGCCTGTGCCGATCACCAGCCCAGTAATAATGATATCTATCGGTTTAAGAAAGCTTCCCGCAGGGAGAATGCCAAGCAGGGCAAACATTTGAAGATCAGCCTGCCAGGCAATGATCAACCCCAAAATAATGGCAAAGGGCACGCTGAGCTTCTTTTTGAATGTTACATAGACTGGGGATTTATGATATTCAGATAACCGGTCTTCGGCCTTGATCAATTCAGTTTCCAGCCTGGATTTCTCGTCGGCGGGGGGATTCTCGGCAGAGATCAGGTTGGCGCGTGCCGTCTGTACTTGTTTCTGTGCCCAACTTACGTAATCCGTCACATTTCCCACCGCCTTGGATGCAGTGAGGAAACTGTTCTCGACAAAATCCCAGACCATTTCAATGATCCGTTCTATGAGTGTGGCGGCAGCAAGCAGACCTGCCAGCTTGGCGGCGATCTCCCCTGTTTGAGCAGGGTCAACGGGAGGTTCCGCGCCTTGTGCGTAAACCACTCCTGTATACAGCAGGGATAAACCGATTGCAAAAGTCATGGAAAGCCAGATACGTTTCATAGCATTCTCCTTGGGAGGCAGTCATTGCCCGCCCGATTTCATCATGACATTCAACGCATTCGATACAGGGTTATTCGTGGTCGCTTCCTTCGATACACACCTGCCTTTCGCTGCCCCTTTGGATGCAACTACAATGTATAAAAATACTATACAGAAAATCAATCTGATATTCAATAAGCAGGTTGAATTAAGAAAAATAAAATCGGATAAAACTCCTCACATTTCCAGCCTATGCAAACCAGTTGTGATCAGCAACCGCTCCTGTTCATAAACAGAAATGTTAGGCTGCTTTATGGCCGCAAGTACTGAACAACATCAACAGCCTCCCTATCCAGATCGATCTTCAGCAAATCTTTTAGTATTGCCATATGCCCCTGCCCGCCAATGGCCAGGAACCGGTCGGCGCGATTACCGACGCCGACATCAAGAACGACCTTCCGCCCACCTACAGCAACCCCACGCAAACGAAG
>JAEURE010000020.1 GCA_016789485.1 Anaerolineales bacterium
TTGATGAACGAAACCGCCCACGCAATGATAAACAAGGTAATTGGCATCACCAGCATGTGCGCATGCATATCGCTGTATAGGAATGTGAACAATGGAAATTCAGTGATTGGCTCCACATCATTCGGAGCAGGGATGACGCGGCTCGGGAACCAATACCAGTCACCACGTCCGATCGGTAGCAGCGAACCCGTGAACGACATGATCAATCCCTGCACACCCCAGATCCATTTTTGTACGAAGGTGGTATCTGCGGGGATTAATCCGCCGGGCGCGGCAATACGCTGGAAGCCCCAGAAGATCGTTCGGATCGTACCGAGATTGCCCAGCAACACCGTCATAAAAGAGGCTGCAAGACCGGAGAACAAACGCCCATCGACAATGGATGTTTGACCATCATCCGTCCCCTGCCGTCCGTTATCCAAAACATTCCAGCCGATTGCAAATGCTCCAACTGCGATCAATGCAAACCAAGTCGGCAATATAAAGTTGTACGCAATCGAAGGCACAATGCCGAGCAGTTTCACTGGCGTACCCGCCAGCACAAATCCATAATAGTAATAGTTGATGTACCCGCCCGCATACCATGGGTCATACGGCGGGAAGCTCGTGCTTCTCAAGACCGCATTGAAATACGAAAAATCCATCGGTCTTTCGCCGCCCTTGGCGGGATGCCACATATCTGAATTGCCAAGCCGAATGAGCAAATCCACCAGGAAGAAGACAAAAAACAGAATCTCCACCATCACAAAGAATCTGCGGTTGGCATTCCACTCATCCTTGAACTGCTCTTTGCGCTTCAGCCACAAGCCGGCACCTGTCAGTACGACGATAACAACCGCCACACTGATGGAGACTCGCGTATACGGAATCCCCACCGAACCGCCCATCCATGCGATCCATGCCAGTAGAACCAAACCAACGATCCTGCCCAATGGATAGGCATATTGCTTTAAGCCTGGCAGAGCAAAGCGCGCCAGTGGATAAGCACACAGTCCCAGCACGAAAATAAACAGATACCAGATCAGCACACCAACGAACGGATATTTATTTTGAATCCAATCATAATTGAACAAATGGGACCAGGTACCGCCCGCGCGCTGCTGCGCAAGGCGGGTATCGGGAAGCATCAAATCTTTGTAATCTGCCGCCTCCTTGGGTGTGAGCGAGACGACCTTGGTCAAATCCACTGAGCTGAGGACGCCGAACAGTTCCGCAGAACGGAACTCATCCGTCTTCTTGAAGATCAACACCTTGGGATGATCATAGAAAGTGAATGCCTCTTCCGCCGCCTGGTCGTTTATCACCAGCGGACCCAGGGTCGGGTAGGATTCAAAGACCTCCACCAACTCAAATCCCAAATTGCCTTCATACTGGCCGGGCTTCGCCTCACGATAACATTTGATGATGTTCTCATTTGCAGGGCAGCCTAGCAACTCACGATAGTAAAGTGTCGTCAGCGGATAACGTTCCGGCAGGCGGGTGATCTGCGCATACTGGTGATTGGTTGGAATGATGATGTAATCTGAGGCGGAAAGAGTATCTACAAAACGAGTCAGCTTGGCATCATCGTCAGCCCAATAGACTTGCAAGTTCAGGTCGCCGCGATAGGTTCCGCCAAACGGATCGTATCCATCTATGCGGAAGGGCAGACCCCAGTCATAATCCGTCTCGTTGGCGAAACTTGACCCGCTCAACGTGAGGGCGCTGCCAAGGGTTTCTATCTTTAGTACATACACCTCACCGCTGGTGACTGGCACGGTGCTGTCCAATGTCAATGTGACCGAGGGACCACGCGAATCAACCGCCAGAGTAGTATCGAGCAGTTCGGAAGCACGCGCAAGAATCAGGTCCGGTTCTGAGGCGCTGGAGATGGATACCACAATGGGCCCGGGGACAGGGTCCATTGCGTGGCCGAGAATCACTTCTGAAATTTGTCCACTTACATTTGGAACAAAGGAAAGGTTGTAAGGTGTGCCAGCCGGAATCACCAAGTCCGTTGGAATCGGCAGTGGCTGGCTGTATATGCCGTTATCCGCGGTTTCGATACGCAGGTTGACCGGCCCGGGTATGTTTTGAAAGATCCAACGTGAAGCAGCCATGCGGGTTTCATCACGCAGGTAAATGCTTTGAAAGGCAAAAGCCCAGACAGCGGTGAGGATGAGGACAGTAACGCCGGCAATCGCAGCAGCGATGGACAATGGACGATTGGTGACAGCTTGTGATTCGTCGTCATTTGCCCGCTTTAACTTCGGCAGCTCAAATACAAACCATGCCGCCATCATTGCCAGCAGTGGATAGACCGGCAGTTGATAACGCATGGTTGGGTTGAATTGAAGCGATTGCCAGAGGAAGTAAAAAGCCGTCCAGCCCCAAAGCAGCAAATGTTTGTATTCACCTTTGAGGATGCGCCAGCCCATGAGCAGGAACCCCGCCCAGGCAAGAATGCCAAGCGGAAGCCCCAATCCCCAAACGGTTAAGTTGGTGAATGAATATAAATGTGTGCGACGCGCCCATTGCAAATTCCATGGAAGGTCTGCTTCGCCGGAAGCCTGCACACGCTGTTCGGAAATATTTTTAACCCATTGTTCGTTCAAGCCAATGCCGTCAAAAGCGTACGGCTGGAAAATGCGGAAGGAAATAATGGTAGCCAATCCGCCTGCAACGAGGAAGATGGCTATCGTTGCCCAGTAGTCAGTAGATATTGGTTTCTTGCGGTCGTGAACAAGATAACGGACAGCGAACGCGCCCGGCAAAGCAAATGCCAAAGCCGCCGCATTGATCTTGGACGCCATCGCCATGCCAAGGGCAAAGCCAAAACCAATACTTAACCAAAGAAGCGGATCCTTCAGCACGTGCGGAACAAGTGACGGGGATCGGGAAATGGATGAATTCTCGTCCGCTTCTTCTTCACTGCTGCTTGTTTTTCATCCGTTTTCTGTAGCAGAATCTTTACGGCAAAAGCCAAAGCAAGGAACATGAACAGATTCACGAACAGGTCAGATGTAAAGAAATGGGACTGTTGAATCTGCATCACTGTTAATGAAGAGAAGGTCGCCGCAAAGAGGGCGATCTTACGTCCGTACAGGCTGGAAACCATCAGGTAAAGCAGGAATATCGTAAGCAGATCCGCCAATGCAGACATCTGCCGCGCAAAAAACTTGGAGTTGCCAACATTCTCGTTCGCAGTCCATTCCATGCCAATGCGTACCAAAGTCATCGGAAGGTTGCCATACACAAAGAAAGCCTGTCCGCGATTGTACGGATTCAATGTGGAAGTATCTGAATCAAAATATTCGCCGAGCGTCATCCAACGCTGCTGGTCCGGCGGGCAGGCATCCACAGGGACGAGCGGGTCTTCACAAGTATGCGCACGCAGATTTTCCAATACACCCGTCAGGAATAATTCATCCGGATGCTGGTGGTACCCCTCGCCCCAATTGAATCCAGCCAGACGCAAATATCCCGCCATCAGCAGGACGAGAATAAAAAGCAAGTCATACAACCATGAGCGTTTTTCGTTCATATCACCTCACGTCATTGCGTCTGCACAATGACGAGTATTATTCCTCAACCATAAAGATAAAGAAGTCCTTGTTTTCAAACGCCGAAGTATATCGGGTTATTTTGCCGTTCGGGTAGAGTTCCTTAAGAATCTTCTCAGTTTCAAGATCCTCGCGCCAGTAGATAAACATCTTCGGGGCAGGGACTGTCAACGATTCGGATAAATGATCCGGGAAGAGCGCAAAATCACGGTCGGGAATCCCAGCCCAGACACCCGGCAGACGCGTATCCACCCAATATGGATACGGCACGATCCAGGCTGAGTCCGTCTGCCCATACTTGTCTTCAAACTCGCTAATCACCTTGCCCAACTCCGAAGTATTCCAGGATGAAAGAGCATAGGTATTTGCAAACTGACGAAAGACAAGATCGTAATTGGAATAAGCGGACGCAGCGAAAAGCAGTCCGGTGATCCCATACGCGATGAATTGCCGCTTCTTTTCCACACCGAAACCTGATACCAAACCTTCAAGCGCCAGCGCGCTGATAAGGATCGCCGGCACTGCCGCGCCGCCCGCGCGATTCAACGCCGGGTTCTCACCCGGGAACGCAAGCGAAAGCACAGAAGGCATGATCAACACTGGGATGGATACCAGCAGGACCAAGTCGCGCCAATCCCGCTGGCGGATGTAGCGTACGACCAACAGAATAAGTCCTAGCACAAAAAGCGCAGCGGTCACGAGGTCCAACGCGGGACGATGCGTCACTGAATTGACCCAGATCTCACCGTCATCCCAGTTGAACATCAACAGCCCTTTATATAAATTGGAAAGGAATATCTGCCATGCAGGTCCGGGCAGCGGCGTTTCAAGGCTGCTCAACCGGGAAAAAGCGCGGTACCCAAACATCTCCGGATGGGAGACCCAGTAACGCATCAACGGCGAAAAAACGAAAATGGACATCACCACAATGATGATGAGCCACCAAAGCACCTGGGGACGAACCTCTTTTGAGCGAAGATGCAGGAAGTAAATGAAGAAGGCCACCACCACAAAGACAGGCACAATGCGGAACGGGCTGTATCCATGCAAGCCGAGTCCGAGGAAAATGCCGGAGAGGATGAAGTCATTGCGGTTACGGGTACGCAAGCCGCGGATCAAGTAAAAGAACGTGGGAGCCAGAAAAAGCGGATAGAGCGGGAAGCGCAGTCCAATCCTTGAGATAATATTCGGCCAGGCTGCAATTCCAAAAAGGAAAAGCGCAAACAGGGCAGTGCGCTCGTTGCCGTATTCCTTCCCCAGTAAATAGACATAGGGGATCGTGAACAAACCAAGCAGCGCCGTTCCAAGTTTCAGGCTGAGAAATGAAAAACCCGTGTTGAAAATATAAGCAACCGCCAGAGTCCAATACATTTGAATCGCTTCACGGCCTGTATTGCGTTCAAAAAAGACAAATGTATTGCCCTGGGTGATTTCGTACACATCCAATATTTTTTCGGAATGGTCGCTGAACGGTTCCACAGGGACGCTCGCCGTTTTATAGAAGCGGAAAAATATGGAAATTCCCAGCACCACAAGGATCAGCCCATTCCTCACCCAGGCTTTGCGGCGGGCATCCGGCTCAACAGGTTCAATCGTCTTCGGAAAAGACAGCCACAAACTATACGCCAGCAGACCAATGGACAATGTCCACAAGGCGGTGTTGATCACGGTAAACTCGCCTTCACCAAAATCAAAGAAAGCGATCAACGCCAGAATAACAGCGGCGATGAGAGGGAAAAGACGAGTGGACAATGGGTCAGGCGTTTGGCGCACAGCCGGCAGTGCAGGCAAATGCAATTCATTTTTAAAATACGCCCAAAGCGCCATGCCAGCCGCCAGAAAATATACAACCAATGCGAATGTACCTTGGCGGCTCGGAGGTTCTACAAATCCCTGGGCGGCAAGCGCCAGCAGCAGGGCAAGCATGGAACGCCAGGGGAAGGTATTTGCACGCGGTGGCTCGAGGATCTCCTCCTCCACGGGGTTCGCCACTTCCATGACAAGCGCGCTATTAAGCTCTTCGCGCCTGCGCGCATCCCACAGTGAACGGATGAAATTAAAGAAAGATGACCAGTCTTTGGTCACAGATTTATACAGATCGAGGACGGTAGGTTCTTGTTCGGGGGAGTTGTGCGGATTTTGTTCCATTAATATCTCAACATGGCATTTACGAATTACGGATTACGTTCTCGTAATCCGTAACGATGATTCTATACGATTTTTGTTATTTTTTCCTTGCAATCACGATAATGCTCTCCCCCCAGGTCATCGGCAAAAAGACAATGCCAGTGATGGCTTGCAACCCGCCCAGTGAACCGAAAAATATTTTTTGAATCATTCGCGGCACAAAACGAATATAGGGCACGTCCCAAAAACCATCTGAAAACACGCGTACGAATTCAAAACCCGCATCTTGAATCAGCCGAAGCCATTCCTGCGGCTCTTTCAGCGAAATATGCGTCGGGTCCTGATAGCCGATCCAACGGTCTCCCTTCCACGGCTTGAGTTTCGAGCCGAGGTTCGGAGTCGCAAGGATAAGGATGCCTCCCTTTTCCGTCACGCGTCCTATTTCTTGAATCGCTTTTGCAGGGTCGGGTAAATGCTCCACGATATGTTTGATGATGACCACATTGAAAGCGCCGTTTTCAAAAGGCAATTCCTGTGCAGACGCAGTTTGCAGGGATGCCGCTTCGGCAAACTCTTTGGATTTGTTGACAGCCCAATGATTCAAATCCATGCCGTACGCTTCAAACCACGCCGACAGTTGACCCACCAAATGCCCCATGCCGGATCCAACCTCCAGCAGACGCGCTCCGCGTTTCCCATGACGTTTTGCCAGCATGCCAAAGAATCGGTTCGACCACCAGTACATGCTGTACTTGGCAAAGGTGATATTTGCATAGGTATGCGTGGAAAAATATTTTTCGTCGAAAGCCATGGTTATTTTTTTCTCGCAATATAAAACGTGAACGTTCCATTCTCAATGGGAGCAGGAGAAGAGTATTTCTTTACATAGTTTTCCGTGAAAACCAAATTCCATTTTGTGCGTGAAATGATCCATTTGCCTGTTAATACCCGCGCAACTACAGATGGGAGACCAAAATAATGTCCCCATTCTAACACGCGCATTGCCGAGGGCGAAAAGTAGTGCCACCATCGTTGGAGTTTGAAACCTGCGCGCTCAAGTCGCTGTTCCCAGATGTCAGGTTCATCCGCGTGATGGACGCGCGAAATCTTGCGAAACCAATCTTCGTACCGTCTGCCAAGCACTTTGGAAATGGAAAGCTCGCTGAAATATCTTGTATTTGGCACACAGAAATAGAAGGGCGCATTCGGTTTAAGCACACGTGCTGTCTCTTTCAAGACATCATCAAGGTGCGGAATGTGCTCCAAAACCGAGTTGCTGAATCCGCTGGCAAAGTAATTCGAAGGGAAGGGTGTTTGCGCACCATCCGCCTCTACAAGGGATTTGTATGCGCCAAATTTCTTCGCCTCATGGATCGGTCCGTGCCAGGGGTCGAGGCCGACATCCAACTTATTGTCGAAGGTCAATGAAGCGAAATGTCCGTCACCGCAGCCCACATCATAGACAGGGTTGGGCATGGGCAGGTCTTGATAATAGGACGATTCGATCGCGCGCAAAAATGCGCGGAAGTAAGGCAGGTCTCGTAATTGTAAAAAGAGAAAATCTTTTTTTGAACTCATTTATTTTGTCTCTGCAGAAGGTTTGATGATCCAATACGCCAGCGAACCAATGGCTGGGATCGCACAGATAATAAGCACCCACAACCCAAGCGCGGTGCCGCTCAACTTCTTTTTTCGGAGGTCAATCAACGAAATAATTGGAAACCCGACCAGGATGATCATGGGGATCAATTGCACCAGCAGCAAGCCGGTATTAATGCCAAAGCTTTCCATCTTTTAGTTCCCCTTTTTCATTAAACGCACAAACAGCTTTTCATATTCCTGCGCAATAGAGTCTGGATTGTAGGCTGTGTTGACGGCTTCGATATCGCCGCGATAGTTTTCGGGATTATCCAATACTTTCAAGATGGCAGACGCGAGGCTTTCGGCGTTCCCGATCTCAGAGACTTCGCCCATGCCATGCATTTTCACAGGCTGGCGCACGCCCGGCAAAGCAGATGGAACCGAGGGCACCCCATTTTTCATCGCTTCGATCTGGACGAGACCAAATGCTTCGGTAGAATTCAACGATGGAACGGTGATGACATCCAGGTTAGGATAGACCGCTGCAAGCTGAAGCGGATCAAGATTGCCAAGGAACGTCCAATGGCCGGAGACTTCATATTCCCGAATTTGAGGGGCGAGGCGGTTGAAATAAGCCTGTTCTCCCATTACGTTTTCGTGCTGTCCCGCATATAAGACTTGTGCATTCGGATATTTTTTTAAGATCGCGGGCAGGGCGCCAAGCAAAATCTCCACGCCTTTCTCCGAGGCAAAACGTGTGATCATGCCGATAACAGGCTTTCGTTCTTTTGTGCGGTGTCTTTCAGCAAAGGCAGAAACAGCCTGAGGCGTGGGCGTAGGCATCTCGACAGGCGGCAGGATCGGGGTCAGTTTTGAGGCGTACCGGGAAAGATAGGGCGAATGATCCGCATAGTCTTGTGTGTATGTGATGATGTGATTCGCGAGGCGTCCCGCCATGTTGTTTTGAAAATCCAGCACAAAATTGACAACACGGTTGAACCATCCCAGCGGAAGCTGCACATCACAATGATAGGTAAGCACGGCGGGCTTGCCAAAAAGGCGCGCGCGAAAGGCCACGCCGGGCGCATCGAATTGCGGAAGATGCAGTTGGACGACGTCATGCTGCCAGACGAGTTTGGTGGCAACAAAGCCAAACGTCGGCGCAAGCACGCCCTTGCTGACCCGTGCCATGACCGGCACACGAATGACTTTAACTCCATCCATCATCTCTTCGCGCGGAAGGGATGGGTCATATTGATTCGTCATCACTGTTACTTGATGCCCACGTTTGACAAAGGCACGCGCAAGGCGCTCGGCATAGATGGTAAGTCCGCTGGTATGTGGACGATAATACGTTAATACAGTAAGTATTTTCATAAGCGGAGAAAATTATACCGCAGGCAAAACCGCTTTCTTTACAGGGTATTTTGAAGTAACTCTGTGGTTTAATTGGGGCACGAAATCAAAATTCAATTAGAGGAATAATCATGACACAGAAAAAGAAAGTTCAGATCGAAGAAAGCCCGGATGTAATCGCTGCATCCAATTGGAATTTCATGTTAAAGTGGCTCTTCATCATTGGCGGTGTTGCCACAGGTGTTGTCAACGCCATGGCGATCAACCCTGAGTTCACAATCCCCAGCTTCTTAATCTGGGTATCGGTTGTCATTGGAGTGATTGTCGGCGTTTTCTACTTTAATTCAGATGAATTAATCAACGTCGGCTTACGTTTTATGATCTTTAGCGCCGCCGCCCGCTCACTGCCCGGCGAGACGGAATTAATTGCCTACGCAACCGCCTTCTTCCTGGGATTCGCGTTCTATCTGGGACCCATCGTTCTGACAATGGCTGTTGTGTATTTTGTAAAGAAATATATTCTCAACAAATAAGTCCAGCCAAAATCAAAAACATCCGCGGAATTTTCTCCGCGGATGTTTTTGATTGGAACAGCATATCCTATTCTTTTACTTTTGCGATCGATGAAGGGATCGAAAGTTTTCTGGCGGCGAAAGTTTTCTTCACACCGAGCAGGCCAGCATCTTTTGCGAGGCGGACAGTGGTCAAGGATGTATCCACCCAAAAGTAGGCGAGTAACTCAATCGATGAAATTCCAAAATTGGTAAAGGTTACCTGAGGCGCAGGAGCTGGGACATAGCCGGGCACATCTTTCATTGCATCCAAAAGCGCGGTACGGATCTTCTCTGGATCTTTTCCATGCGGGACTGCCATTGTCAGATCCACGCGGCGGCGGTTGGCACGAGTGTAATTGACGATCGGATGGGCAAGTACTTCCGCGTTCGGAAGGATGACGATCCGCCCATCCAAAGATTGCAGCTCGGTTGTCCGCAAGTTGATCTCAAGTACCACGCCCTCATAGGCAAGGACGCCGATCTCATCCCCTGTTTTGAAGGGTTGTTGGATGAGCAGGATAATTCCCGAAACAAAATTCTGAGTGATGCTTTGCAATGCAAAGCCGATCGTAAACCCAAGGATTCCCAACCCGGTTAGAAAAGCAGTGACATTGAAAAATCTTTGCAGGGCGGTGATGGCGCCGAAGACGATAATCGTCCAACGCAGGATATCAGCCAGGAGATGAGTGACATTCGACGCAGCTTCGCGTCTCAGTAAGACACGCTCCACCAGATTGCTCAACCATCTCGCAAAATAAAGGCTGACGAGAAAGATGAAAAAAGCCGTAATGATATTCGGAATGGATGCGGCAGTTTGCGCCGCAAGGGTGGAAAAGTATTCCTGCATAGATTTCTCCGTCCGCAAATTATAACGTAGTGGTATGAACAAAAAATCCGAAACCTTGCCTGGTCTCGGATTTCTCAATTTCGCTAGAACAGCTTTCTATTTTCCTGCACCCACTCAAACAATTTTTGGACGCCTTCTTCCACACCGATGCGCGGCTTCCAGCCTAATTCTTTTTCAGCCTTTGAGATATCAGCATAGAAGACGCGCTGGTCACCGGGGCGCCAATCGCCGCGCGACACTTCAATTGTGCGGCCAACATATTTTTCAAGCTTTGGACGGAACTCCGCCCAAATCGACATGACGTTCTGCGGTCCGCCGCCCATGTTATACACCTTTCCACGGGCAATATTATTCTTCTCAACCGCCAGATCATAGGCATTCATCAAATCTTCCACGTGCAAAATATCGCGGACTTGTTTGCCATCTCCATAAATCGTGATCGGGCGTCCCATCACTGCGGCGATGATGAACCATGCCACCCAGCCTTGATCTTCAATGCCGAATTGACGCGGGCCGTAAATGCAGGATTGACGAAAGACAACTGTGGGCAAGTCATACATGCGTGCATAATCACGAACATATTGGTCGCCTGTTCCTTTCGAACAACCGTACGGAGAGTGAAAATCCAACGGCTGAGTTTCAGGGCAGCCATCTACCAAATCCTTGTAACGCCAGCGCGTAGCTTCTTCAAACAATTCCACATCATCCATGCCGCCATAGACCTTATTCGTGGAAGCGTAGATGACAATTGGATTTTTTCCCGAAAGCCGCGCAGCTTCCATCACATTGAATGTGCCAAACGCATTGGATTCAAAATCATCACGCGGATTGACAACCGATGTGGTCACGGCGACTTGTCCTGCGAGATGCACGATCACATCCGCGCCTTTGGCTGCTTCTGTTATTCTATCGGCATCGCGCACATCCCCGATAATCAATTGGAAGGCATCGTCGCCAAATTCCTGCTTCAACCACTCGAGGTTGCGCGGCGCACCTCCGCGGGACAGGTTGTCGTAAATCGTCACTTTCTCACCACGCTTCACCAAGCGGTGAACATAATTCGAACCGATAAACCCAGCGCCACCGGTCACAAGATATTGTTTCGTCATGGATATTTAACCTCTCAACAGATCTAATGCCTTTTTGCAAACAAATAGACTGCAAATGTTCCAAATATAAAGCCGCCAATATGTGCCCACCAGGCAACTGCACCTGCATCTGCGCCTTGCAAGGCGCGCCAACCTGAAAACAATTGCGAGACAAACCAAAACCCAAGAAATAATACTGCGGGAATCTCAACAATCGTAAAGATAAAAAGGATTGGTACCAGGCTTGCGATCCGCGAACGGGGGAAAAGAATGAGGTACGCGCCAAGCACTCCCGCAATCGCGCCGCTAGCGCCGATCACTGGCGTATTGCTCCCGAGGGATAGATACGTCTGTAATAAGGCAGCAACAATACCGCTTAATATGTAAAAGATGAAATACCGTATGCTGCCCATGCGGCTTTCCACGTTGTCGCCAAAAATCACAAGGATCCACATATTGCTCAAAATATGGAACCATCCGCCATGCAGGAACATGCTGGTGAAGAGCGTGGGCCATGTTGCAGCGGGGTTGGATGTTAATTGAACCGGAATCAACCCCCAGGTATGAATGAAGCGGAAGAGTGCATCTCCACCTAGTTTTAATTCGTAGTAAAACGCCGCTCCATTCAGGATGATCAACATCCAATTGACAAGCGGGAATCTGCGCGAGCGCAGAGTGTCATACAGGGGAAACATTTACTCGCTTTCTTGTGGCTGGTCTTTGTTTCTTAAATTCATTAGTTGTCGATAGATGCCTGAAAGTGTTTGACCTTCGCTCATCAGGCCGAGACCACCAATTACACCGCTATTGATGTAATTATACAAGCGGGCCGTTAGGGCTACCGCCAGAGCCGTGGAAGCGGCTTGCTCGCCAGCCAGCAATGTCAAGGCGCCGGCAACTGCTCCTTCGAAGGTACCAACCGCTCCGGGCAGGGAAGGAATCGCTCCGCCAAAGGCTGCCGCTCCGAGAATGAAGAATCCCCAAATCACCTCTGCCTGCGGAAAGAACGCCAGTGTGATAATGTAATAGGCGGCTAATGCAATAGCCCAATCGAAGGTCATCCAAAACAAGAAACGCAGGAAAAGCCAGCCATCCGTTAACACGCCAAGACCTTGAAAAAACGACTCAAGAAAACTGCCGCCAAATTTTTGCAGAGAGGGCCAGCGCGCACTGAGTTTGTGGAAGATATCCAACGCCCATTGGTTGTTGCGTGCGAGGATGTACATAAAAACGAGACCAATGAGAACAATAGCGCCAACGATATAACCGATCCGTTCGGAACCATTAAAACCTACAACGTATGGCAATGAAACCAAAAATATCACTGCAGAAAAGACAAGGTCCACTGCACGTTCGATGAAAATGGTGGGGAGGATCTCACCAAACTGCATCCCGCCTGATTTTCTACTTAAAAGAAACGCACGCCCAAGTTCGCCAAGGCGGAAGGGCAAAAAGTTATTGAGCAAATACCCTTCTCCAGTGGTTAACAGTACATCCTTGTAGTTTGGTTTGTCTCGCAGCAAGGTCTGCCATACTTTCGCGCGCACCAGAATCCATGCAAAGGATAGAATGACCGATCCAAGCAGGAGACGGTAATCTGCCGCACGGATGGAATCCCACATGGTCTGGAAATCAACAAAATACAAGATGGCAACGATCAGCGCAATGCTGACCAGCGCGCCGGGAAGCCAGCGTTTGATATCTTTCATATTTTCACCATATGCATTTGTAGGGATGGGATGCTGCGCACCCCATCCCTACAAAAATTAATCATCATCCAATTTCAAAACAGCCATAAATGCGTCCTGCGGAATTTCCACATTCCCAACCATCTTGAGACGTTTTTTACCCTTCTTTTGTTTCTCGAGCAATTTCTTTTTGCGGGAAATATCGCCGCCGTAACATTTTGCGAGAACGTCCTTGCGCGTGGCTTTGACATTGGCGCGGCTGATGATACGCCCGCCGGAAGCGGCTTGAATGGCAACGTCATATAACTGGCGCGGAATCAGATCCTTGAGTTTGGTGATGAGGCGCTGTCCCTTGTGGAAGGCATCCTTCTCGTGGACGATGGCCGCGAGCGCATCCAATGGGTCGCCATTGACGAGGATCTCCAATTTCTGCAATTTGTCGGCGCGATATTCAAGGAATTGATAATCAAGCGAGGCATAGCCTTTGGTGCGTGATTTCAACTGGTCAAAGAAGTCGATGATGATCTCGGAAAGCGGGATTTCAAAATCAAGTTGCACGCGATGAGGCGCGGGGTATTCCTGCTGTTTGAAGATACCGCGGCGTTTGGTGACAAGGTCCATGATGGGGCCGTAATAATCGGTGGGTGTGATGATCTCGATGTTCATCCACGGCTCGCGGACTTCGACGATCTTGCTGGGGTCGGGCAACTCGGCGGGAGAATCCACTTTTATGACTTCATCTTGAATCATCAAGACTTCGTATTCAACAGAAGGAGCGGTGAAAAGCACATCCAAATCATATTCACGTTCAATGCGTTCCTGGATGATCTCCATGTGGAACAAACCAAGAAACCCTGCACGGAAGCCAAATCCCAAAGCCTGGGAAGTCTCAGGTGTGAAAGTCAAAGATGCATCGTTGAGTTGTAATTTATCGAGAGATTCGCGAAGGCTGCTGTAGTCGTCCGCTTCGACGGGATAGATGCCTGCAAAGACCATCGGTTTGGGCGAACGATAACCGGGCAACGGTTCTTCCGCAGGTGCGGCAGCAAGGGTGATCGTATCCCCTACGCGGCATTCATGCACGGTTTTGAATCCCGTGGCGATGTAACCGACCTCTCCTGAGCCGAGTTTTTCCACGGGCTTCATACCCGGGACGAAAATGCCAATTTCCACGGGCCGCAGGTCTGTCTTGGTGACGATCATACGCAGCACGTCGGTGGATTTGATGCTGCCTTCCACGATACGAACGTAGGCGATAACACCTTTATAGGAATCATAATGCGCATCGAAGATCAAAGCGCGGACAGGTTTATCGTCCACATCTTTGGGAGGCGGAATGCGCTCAACAACTGCTTCAAGGATCGCCTCAACGTTAAGCCCTTCTTTTGCAGAGACGCGTAGAACCGAGTCAGGATCGACCCCAAGCAGGGAACCTACATCTTCAGCCACTTCATCGGGACGGGCGGAGGGTAGGTCAATTTTGTTGATAACAGGAACAATTGTCAGGTCGGCATCGAGCGCCTGATAAAGGTTGGCTAATGTTTGAGCTTCGATTCCCTGAGTCGCATCCACAACAAGAATGGCACCTTCGCAGGCTTTGAGCGCGCGGCTGACCTCGTAGCCAAAGTCCACGTGGCCGGGAGTATCGATGAGGTTGAGTTCATAGCGCTGGTTGTCTTTGGCGTTATAAAACATGCGGACTGCCGAAGCCTTGATGGTGACACCTTTTTCGCGTTCGAGGTCCATTGAGTCGAGGGCTTGTTCGGTCATGTCGCGCTCGGAGATGGCGCCTGTTAATTGAAGCAGGCGGTCGGCGAGCGTGGATTTGCCATGGTCAACATGGGCGATGATACAGAAGTTACGAATATGGTCGGTCATACTGCTTTCAATTTCTCGGTAAAAGTCTATACGGGGCGGCCATTCCGCCATGTAAGCGAACGAAGTATACCCGATTTATTTTGTCATATCCCATAGCTTGAAATAGCTCCAAAGAGCGATGTACCACCCATTGGAAACAACTAAAATATAGAAACCCTGATGGGGCAATTTCGTATTTATGTATTGTGCGTAATTCTGCGCACAAAGGAGAAAAAATGTCTGTACTAGCTTTAATAGGTTATGCAGTAGGTGGGATCGTATTTCTCATACTGCTGTCCGGTATTCGGTTCATTCCCAACAACCGTATCGGTATCATTGAAAAGCGCTTTGCGGGCAAAGGTTCGGTAAAATCGGGCCTGATCGCTTTGAATGGGGAGGCGGGTTATCAGCCACGCATCCTGCGTGGTGGTCTACACTACTTGATGCCCATCCAATATGTTGTCCATATGATGCCTTTGGTGACGATTTCCCAGGGTAAGATCGGTTACGTTTTTGCGCGTGACGGCAAGCAATTGGATCCCGCCCAGGTGCTGGCATCCAACGCCACAGTGACAGACTTTCAGGATGTGGAAAGTTTCTTGAAGAACGGCGGACAACGCGGTCCGCAGCGCCGCATTTTGCGTGAAGGTACCTACGCCTTCAACCTCGTGCAGTTCATTGTCATCACTGAAGAACGCATCTATACCCTGCCCCTCAGCAAGGAAGAAGGCGAGACCATCCGCAACATGGCGCAGGTCATCGCAGAACGCGGCGGTTTCCGTCCCGTGGTCATCAAGGACACAGACGATACCATCGGCGTCGTTACCGTGCATGACGGTCCATCCCTTGCGCAGGGCGAGATTATCGCGCCCGTTGTAGGCGATGAACCTGCTCATCCCGAGACCTACCATAACAAATTCCAGGATGCCGACAACTTCCTGCGCGCGGGCGGCCAGCGTGGACGGCAGTTACAGGTGCTTGTGGAAGGCACTTATTATGTCAACCGCTTGTTCGGTACTGTGGAGATGATTCCAAAGACCGTGATCGAAGTCGGTAATGTCGGCGTAGTCGTCTCTTATACAGGTGAAACAGGTGACGATCTTTCAGGCAAGGAATATCGTCACGGCGAGCTGGTTAACAAGGGAAATCGCGGTGTGTGGAGCGAACCGCTGTTACCGGGCAAATATCCATTCAATACCTACGCGGGCAAGGTGATTCCTGTCCCGACCACGAACATCATCCTGAAATGGATCCGCACCGAGACGGGCGCGCATCGCTACGATGAAAATCTGACCGAAGTTTCACTCATCACCAAGGATGCTTTCGAACCATCCCTGCCGCTTTCGGTGGTCGTTCACATTGACTATCAAAAAGCCCCGCTGGTCATACAGCGTTTCGGTGACATCAAGAAACTGGTGGAGCAGACCCTTGACCCAATGGTTTCAGCCTATTTCAAGAATGTGGGCCAGATGCGCACCTTGATTCAATTGTTGCAAGACCGCAGCGCCATTCAACAGCAAGCCAGTTCGGAGATGCGTGAGAAGTTCGCGCACTACAACCTCGCACTGGAAGAAGTATTGATCGGTACGCCTTCCTCTCCTGAAAACGACACGCAGATCGAAACGATTCTGATGCAGTTGCGTTCGCGTCAGGTTGCGGAAGAGCAAGTCGAGACCTATGCTCAGCAAGAAAAAGCCGCAGTTAAAGAACGTGAACTGCGTGAAGCGCAATCCCGTGCGCAGATGCAGACGAAACTGACCGAAGCTGAATTGAACATTAACATTCAGACCGATCAGGGTAAGGCTGAATATCAGCGCTCCATTCAGCAGGCGCAGCAGATTCGTGCACTGGCAGAAGCGGAAGCGGAAAAGATCGCCCGCATCGGTATCGCGCAGGCGCTTGCCACCGAAGAACAGGTCCGCGCGTATGGCGGGCCGCAGTTCCAGGTGACTCAGCAGGTACTGACCCGCTTTGCAGAGGCCATTCAAACCTCTGGCGTAGACGTGGTGCCGCGCGTGGTGGTGAGCGGCGGAGGCGGTGAACAAGGCAGCAGCACATCCAGCAATGTGATGGAAGGCCTGCTGACCATGTTGCTCTCCGAACGCTTCGGTGTCATGGCGGATGAATCCGCGAAGGCCCCACGCTCTCCGGAAGCAGATGCCTTAAGGGAGCAGATCCGCAAGGATATGGAGAAGAAGAAGTAATATACTGTTAAACAAAAAGAGACCGGCGTGAGCCGGTCTCTTTTTGTTTAAGTTTTCTTTGCCGGGAACCAGAGTTTTACATCCCGTCTATTTCTAAGGAAGACAAACCCAATTGCAAGGATGCCGGTCAAATAAATATATTCGGCAACATTGACAAAACTAAAAGCGATGGTGCTTACATCAATACCGGCATCCGCCATTTCATTCATAATATTTTCATCCAAGGCACGCTGCCAGAGGGTTAGAAGACCCATGCCAACAACGCCCAGAAGTATTTGCCATAAACTGGAAAACAAGCCTTTTCGGCTGGTTAAGCCGCGCACCATTAAATAAGCAAGACCGCAGAACAAAGCCATATTCACGATGATTTCAACCACTTCAGCGGGAATCAGGGACACTGGAGGGGAAATAATATAGTTCAAGGATGAACCGACATTGATTACAGCCAGAAAAACTATAAAATAGTACAGCCCGGTGATGACCGGCGAATACACGGTTTGGGAACTGACCGGCCTCATCCCAAGTGCCTTAAGCAGTTCCTTTGGATTGGGCAGCAGCTGGGCGATCGTATCCAGTCCGCGCACGCCG
>JAEURE010000210.1 GCA_016789485.1 Anaerolineales bacterium
CTTGTGAACAATCTGTAATCTTTCCAGCGCGTTAACTCAGGTATCATCCACGAAATCTAAAAACAAAGGAAGAAGAATGCAGCCTGTTTTCTTTATCATTTTGGTCGGTTTGGTGGGTGGAATGGCAATTGGGGTGCAAAGCCCCATGTCCAGTATTATCAGTCAGCGCCTGGGGATGATCGAAAGCTCATTTATCATCCACGCCAGCGGAGCGATTGCAGCATTGATTCCGCTTTTAGTTTTTGGCAACAAGCTCGGCGAATGGCGCAGCGTCCCGTGGTATGTGTTGGGCGCAGGCGCATTTGGTCTCGTGGTCATTTCGTCCATGGGATATATGATTCCCCGCATCGGCGTTTCAGGTGCATTGATCACCCTGCTGGCGGGTCAATTACTGGTTGGTTCATTCCTCGATCATTTTGGTCTGTTGGGTGTTACCCAGCGGACTGTGGACCTTCAGCGCATTATCGGTCTTGGTGTGGTCATGCTGGGCGTCTGGCTGACGGTGAAATAAAATTCTTCAAACAAAAAAGGACACGCATATGCGTGTCCTTTTTTGTTTGATAGTCGCCGCTACATCGTCACAATATATTGATGGATCAAATGCGCGTACCGATTTTGCAAGCGAATGAAATGGTTCTGGATCGCGTCCGCTTCAGAGCCTTCGAGGACGAGAAACTTTCCGCGCTCCACACCGTTGCGCGCGATCTCGCGGCAAACCGCTTCAGTGACCAACTCTGCCAATAGCACCTGACCCTGCATGGTTGTGTCGAGGCGGTTATTTTCATCCAGATAAATTTTTACCGAAGGCGCGCCTGTGGCAATGACGATGCTTGAGTTCACGCGGTCAAAATAAACGCGCTGGCGCGAATCGGTGCGGTCATCAAAACGGATGTCGGTGAAGAGCGCGTTACTGCTGCGGGTGGGCGGGGGAGCCAGCGCTTCCTTCTTGGAATGTACCTGCACCATCGCTTCGGCGCGCAGCCTGCCGATGTACGCCGTCACCATGCCTTCGCTGCCCACCTGCCTGCCTTCCACACGGATGCGCGCTTCGCCGATCGTTGGGTCATTTTTGTGAGGTTGAATCACCACCTGCGGGGTGGAGATAATGATTTCAGGGTTATTCGAGATGACGGTGACTGTTGCGCCCGCCCGTGCTTTCTCTGCAATGTCCACGCGCAATACCAAATTAAGGTGCTGACCTGTTTGCACAAAAGCGCGTTCAGGGAAAAAACCAATTCCAGAAGGTGGCAGTTCGATCACCTTTTGCGTGCCGTCAGTTTTCCTATCGCTTAACTCACTTAATGCAATCGTATTCAACTCATGCAAAGCGTGGTCTATTTTCTGGCGCAGTTGTTTATCCAGCTTGGTTTGTTCATCATGCACGGCATGCTTGCGCTCGGCTTCGATCAGCGGCTCGAGTTTGCTCTCCACAGCCAGCTTCAATGCCTTTGCAAATGGATGCGTCCAGTTAATGCCGTCGCGGGTCGCGGTCAACACGGGTTCATCGTTCTTCAACAAGTCATGCAAATAATCGCATTGCATCGAGCCGTAAAAATATGCGGCGTATGGGTCATTCTCGAACTTGAGCATGGTCAGCGAGATCACGGTCGCCTTGCTGATGACCAGCAGCCCGCCATCGGCATAATCGCCTTCCTCGCTGCGGGTGGAAAGTTGAATTCCCGACCGAAAGACATCCAGCTTCACTGTGGCAGGGTAGCCCTCCACTTTGATTCTCTCACTGAGGACTTTTTCGCCTCGCGGTGACTTGTAGCTGAGGATGTGTTCCTGGCGCAGCTTCCCATCTGGAGCAAAATCCCGCAAAATGATCTTGCGGCGTGGGTTGCTCATGATCGGGCGCAATTCAAAATGCCTTTGCAAATAGTTGCGGAAGTTGTCGAACTGCGGCACTTTTACATCGTCACGTGAGACATGAATCTCAAGGATGGTCCCATTGCCTTCTGGAACTTCGTACTGTTGGCGCAAAGGAACGGTGGCCCGCACGGGTTCGTCAAGGTCAAAAGTGGGAATGCCCTTTTTGATGAGCAGGGAACAGGTGTAAAAGTTGCCGCCCTTGAACGAGCGCACATAGCCATGCCCCAGCCCAAAAATGGAATCTTTGAGTCCGCGACCCCACATCCCGCGGACATGTTTATCTTCCTTCAACCCGCTGGTCGCTTCGCCGTATGTGCCGACAACTTTGTCCATTCGGATGTCGGTCATGCCCTCGGCATGGTCCCGCACGCGGATGATGGAATTCTTGTGCTTCCTTTGCACGTCAATGATGATCTCGCCGCCCACCGACCAACCCGCCTGCTCGAGACGGGAATAACTGTCATTGCAATTGGTAATGACCTCCACCAGCGCACGGAACACATCCTTGCGAATCGCCTGGTCTGCCTGCTGCAAGGCAACACGGTCTGCATACTGTAACTTTCTACTGCTCACGATAAAAGTACCTTTCCATTTCATTCAACGCAGGGGCTGACTCATCAAGCATATTTGTTTCGCTGGATGGGTCGCCCCTGCATCTGTCAATATCACTTGTTCTTCTTGACCAATTTCTTTCCAGATGAATTCAATAAAGTTGAAAAACTGTTCTCGACAAAATTCAAAAAGGTGACCAGATCCTGCCGGTTTTGAGTATTTGCATATCCTTTGAACGTATTGACATTCCTTGCCAGCGTCTCAGGGGATGACTCCATGGTGCAAAGCAGCAGGCTTCGAAAATCAAACTCGCTGATCTTTGATTTCTCACCGTTCTTTTTGTATTGACGATATGCATCCGATGTTTCCATCACGCGGACAAATTTCCCAGCTTTCACCTTTTCTTCTTTCGATACTTTAGCCGCCACAACTGGTGCAGTCACCGTTTCCTTTTTAACTGGCTTTGGTTCCACCTTTTTTACGGCGGGCAGAAGAGACATGGTCAGCTGCGCTGGGTGTGCGCTTTTGACAGAAACTTGCTTCTTCGGCTTATCCTTTTTAAGCGCGGGTGCTTTCCTGATAGGCGAAGATGCAACAGGTTTTGCCCCTTCTTTTTTCTTCGTCTCCACTTTGAGCTTTGGAAGAAGCGTCTGTTTAACTGTGATGGACTTTGCTGCCATCTTTACAGTCGCTGCCTGCTTTGGGACGATTTTCTTTGTGTGTTTCTTCCCAATGCTGGGCACGTTTATCTTTTTCTTTGGAGCCGCTATTTTTTGTCTGGTGGTATTCTTCTTCACGGCAGGTTCGGCAGGCTTCACGACTGCCTTTTTCCCTGCCTTTGCTTTAACGGGCATGACTTTCTTTTCCTGCGTAGGTGCAGGCTTCTTCATCTTTTTTTGAGGCGCAGGCAAAGTGATTCCCAATATCTTTGCCACTTGCTTCACCGTCTGCCTGCCCTGCACCTTTACGGCAAAACCGTCTGTTGGATTTCCCTTCAAATCGCCTTGTACTTTTGCTTCGTTCAAAGACGACATCACCAGTGCAGAATCAGGCCAGTAGAAATAATTCTTCAACGAAAAGCGGTGGGGAAACAGTTTAAAGCAGGTGGATACGATCTCTTCCGTGGCGGCGTACAAACCGTCCTTCTGAACTGCATACACAGCAAAGACAACCAGTTCGCTGGCGGCGGCGTTGGTGTACATATCCAGCTTGAATTCTGGAAGTGAGTTGATGATGGCTTTGGTCTCAGGGAAAGCTTTAAACGTCATAGGTTCGGCACCTTTGCTGCGGGGTTAATGCTGATATTCTAACTGATGTTGGTTTTATGGCTGGTATTGAAAAACGGTCACATTATATTCCGGGTTTGTATACACCACTAAAAACTTTTCAGGCGCGGAGTTGAGAATGGGCAGAACATTATTTTCAACAAAGCCATCCAATGTGAAGTTGCGCGGCGATTGGAGCTTTGGCGAGACTATGATGTAATCAATTCCCTGATTGTCCAAATACCTTTCCAGGTCCTGTCCCGCTTTGGGGTAGCCAATGGTCTTTCTCTTTACCTGCACATATGCAGGCACAGGCTCATTCACCATCACGATCGCATCAGGCGGCGCATTCTCCGCCACCCAACCTGCCCCAATGGATAGATCGGTCATCTGATTCATGACTGGGTTTTGCCAGTCCTGTACATTTCGGATTAGCAATGCCAGGATGATTAGCCCAATCAATACCGCCTCGGTCCGCCTGCCGGAGTTGACGATTTTTCGAGTCGCTTTTTCCCTCACCCAGACAATTCCCTGCAGTAAATAGAAATATAGAAATGGAAGGATCGGAATCAAAAAGCGCGCCTTCACACTCCCAACATTTGGATTCCAAAATGCCAGAATTCCAAAAAGATAGATCGCACAATAAATATCCATGCCTTGGAGCTTTTTAATTGACGAGGCCAGCCCAACCACCACCACTAAAAGTATGAGAACGTTTGCAAGCGCCGGCAGAATCTCCAATCCGTAATTTCCCCAAAAGTCTGTAACCTTCGAGCCGAAGATCGGAATCAGCGAACCTGCAAATATCTCATTAAAATATCCCAGCGCATTCGACCCCATCTGTCCGATCTTCTCAGTTACGGAACTGCTGAAAACCTGTGATTGATACCCAGAGGAAACCAGCGAGCCGCCATTGCGCAAGTTGAACCAGGTCTGTAAAAGTCCGCCTGCAATAAAAATACCCATTGAAATGCCAGCCTCGCGCCAGCGGCGGTTGAGCAGGTAATAAACCACCAGCGCGATCACGAGCGAGATTCCGATGGTTCTTATCAATTGGGTATAGAAGGCAAGGACAGCGACCAAAATGACAAGCCAGTCCCTTTTCCCTTCGCTCTTTTCATTCCACATATCGAGAACATTCAACGCCAGCAGGGAGAAGAACAAGTACGCCGATTCAGACATCACCGTCACAGATGTCCCGACCAGCAGCGGATTCAACGCTGTCGGCCCAGTGAGAATCTCAAGATATGGAGATTTAATCCGCTTCGAGAAAATTTTGTAGGTCAACAAAATGGAAGCCAGCCACAGCCCAAGCGACAGTAATTTCAGGATGGTGTAATTGCCTGGAAAGAGAAAAGTCAACGGCGCGAGCAGAATGGGCCAGCCAGGCGGAAAAGCCCGCTCGATCTGTGGACGCGGAAAATTGATAAGCTCATAACCCTGCCCGCTCGAAAGACTTTCGGCAAGAATGATGTAATGCGCGTCATCGTAGGATGTGCCTAGTTGAAGCGAATTAAAACGTAGAATTCCCAGCAATGCGCTGACAATGACTACGGCGGCAAGAATATATTTTTTGCGAAGCATGATGAGCTTAATCTTATCAGGTTTGATTTTGGGCGGATGCTGAATAAAACTCGCGTAGAAAGCTGGAGGGAT
>JAEURE010000211.1 GCA_016789485.1 Anaerolineales bacterium
GGCTTTTACTCACTCGCCAGCACATGCCTGGCAATTACCAATCTTTGGATTTCACTCGTTCCTTCTCCGATAGTCATTAAGCGCGCATCTCGGTACATCCGCTCCACATTGTATTCACGGCTATACCCATACCCGCCATGGATTTGGATAGCGTCATAGCAAACCCGCTCCGCCATTTCAGTGGCGTACAGTTTTGCGATGGCCGCTTCTTTGTTGTACGGACGTCCCTGATCCTTGAGCCATGCCGTCTTGTAGATCATGGTGCGCGCCAGTTCAATTTCCATTGCCATGTTGGATAGTTTGAATTGTATCGCCTGAAACTCTGCAATGGCTTGTCCAAAGGCTTTGCGCTCTCGTGCATAGTTTACAGCCGCATCCATTGCGGCTTGCGCCAGACCGACAGAGATCGCGCCGATGCTGATGCGTCCCGCATCTAGCGTGGACAAGGTTTGCTGCAACCCGCGTCCTTCAGCACCGACCAAATTTCCCAGCGGCACGCGGACATTGTCGTACGTGACACCGTGTGCAGGTGAACCGCGCAATCCCATCTTCTTTTCTGCGGGACCAATCGTCAATCCCTTCGAATCTGTCGGCACGAGGATCATGCTCAACGACTTCGATCCGCCTTTGGGATCGGTGCGTACAAGAGTGATAATGTACTCGGCAATGCCGGCGTTTGTGCACCACATCTTCGCGCCGTTGATGACCCATTCGTCACCTTGTTTCTCGGCCTTGGTAATTACCCCGCCTTGAATGTCCGAGCCAGCGCCGGGCTCGGTCAGAGCGAGTGCACCGAGTTTGTTTTTTCCACTCGCCACAATCGGCAGCCATTTCTTTTTTAATTCTTCGGTTCCATAAAGTGCAATGGGCGCCGTGCCAAGTCCGTTGTGGGCGGTGAATGCCAGTGCCGTGGAACCGCAGCCCCAGCCCAATTCCTCCATCGCAATTGCGTTCGAGATCGAATCCACATTTGAGCCGCCGTACATCTCAGGGATACTCATCCCCATCAAGCCGATCGGTCCGCCCTTGCGAGCCGCCTGCCAGTTAAACTCTTCCTTCTCGTCCACTTCGCGGGCTTTGGGTCTTAATTCCTTCTCCGCAAATTCGTGCACGATCTTTTTCCAAATTGCCTGCTCATTGCTCAGATCGAAATCCATGTTGTGTTCCTGCCTTTTTTATTAGATTGTAATTACTTTTGAAGCCTTCATTTGGGCTTCGATAATATCGGGCATTCCGCCAGCGATACCAACTTTTACCTTATCTGCGATTTTCATTTCATCCAGGCATGTGGAGCATATGATAAGCCGTACGCCTTTCGATTCCAATTGACCAAGTTGCTCGAGGATGGGCGAACCTTCCGTGGTAAGTTGAACACCGTCTGTGTAGAATGCGATTGCAGCGGGATATTCGCTGCTCTGCAAAAGGATGTCAAAATATTTTTTGATCAATTTCATATTTAGATCATGAATATTTGTATGTCCCATCCCAAACGTGGTGCATTGTAGGACTGTATCTTTCATGGTTATTCCTCTGCGCTAAATTTGTCAAGCAGCTTTTTAGCGGCCTTAGATTTTTCCTTCGGCACAAAGACCTGAACGCTTCCCAGCCCGTCCACTGTGACGGGATAAATAGTATGCCCGATGGATTCCTGTACCAATTCAACGTCGATACCGTTTGCTTCGAGGTAACTTTCAAGCAGATCGGCTTCCAGCCTGCTGTGCAATTCGGTCAGTAATTCATACTTCATGTCGTTCATGGTGTTCTCCAAAAAATAATGAACAGAACCGTCCACAGGATGCTCACGATCAACTGGCGGATGCCAATTTTTGTGGGCTTCCATCCAACTGCAGGGTGAGTTATACCCCAAAGCGTTTCCAGCCATTGCACTAAAAACGGGATGAAAATAACTTGTGGAATTAGATGTATTATTCCCAACCCGAATGACACAATTAAATTGAATGAGTTATAGGCGAAAGCGCGGAATCCCATCTGCCACCAATCGCTTCGATTTTTAACTGACGCTTGTTCCTGCGTCAATTCACGTTGACTCAGCCTGAGATACGCATACACAATGCTGGCTGCCGATTGCAGCCAGGTGAACGCCCAGAGCCACCAGCCAAGCGGATTATATTCGTGGATGCTGACCCAGTACGCAGCAGGCGCCGCCAATGACAGGACACCTGTGGCGATGACTTCCACACCGGCTTGTTTTCTCTCCGCCCGCCTCGAGACCAGCCATAAATGCCACACGAAAACGGGCACACCGGGAATCGCAAGAAACAGGATATAACCAAAACCATCGAGGATGAGTCCGAGCAGGGCCAGGGCGGCAATGCTGCCGTAGATCAGCACCCAGAAGCGGGCGGGGACAAGATCCGTCTTTGGGCGTCGTCCACTATACGCTTTGATGGCAACCGTCATCGGCTGTCGAATCATGAATGCCGACATCGCTGCAATAATTAGATTAAGAGTCGCGTTTGTAAAATTGCCGCCTGCAAAGATGCCAACCAGCAGCGGACTGAGAATAAAAACCCATGAGCCATGGTCTTGCGGCAGGGCGATCTGCTTTTTGAAGTATTGTTCCATCTGGCATAAGCATACAAGAAAAACATTACTCGCGCAAGGTTGATATAATAGGCGAAATTATTTCAAGGAGAGATTTTATATGGCTGGTAAAAAGAACGCAAAAAAAGCAAAAGCTCAACAACCTGACAAGGCGATTCAGTATGTTGGTATAGCGTTGGTAATTCTTGTTGTTGTGTTTTTCCTGTGGCAGTATGTGCCCTGGGAATCATTTGCTGTAAATAATGAAGCTCCATCAGGTGATGTTTCATCCAACGGCCCAAAGCAGTATGATGCCGCTCCGCCAATGACGATCGATGTGAATAAAAAATATTTTGCAACGGTTGAGATGGAAAAAGGCGGCGAATTTGTGATCGAATTGTACGCCGATAAAGCGCCCATTACTGTGAACAGCTTTGTCTTTCTTGCTCGTGAGGGATACTTCAATGGTGTTACCTTTCACCGTGTGCTGGAGGGATTTATGGCGCAAGGTGGTGACCCTACAGGTACAGGCATGGGCGGTCCCGGTTATTCCTTCGTGAATGAAGACAGCGACTTGACCTTTGATAAGCCCGGTGTGGTCGCCATGGCAAACTCGGGTCGTGACACGAACGGCAGTCAGTTCTTCATTACCTTTGCCCCTGCAGACTTTTTGAACGGCGGCTACACAATCTTTGGTCAGGTAACAGAAGGCATGGATGTGGTCAACGGCATCACGCGCCGTGACCCTGATACCAATCCTGATTTTACTGGCGATGCCATCAAGACGATTACAATCACAGAAGAGTAGAAAGAAACAGCAAGAGGGTGAAGGATTTCCTTCACCCTCTTGCTGTTTAATGACATTTGAAGGGTAAAATTAAGGTGTATTTATTGTTGACCAACTCCTGGAGGCAGAATCATGGACGATAAACATACCAAAGGTGAAATGCACGGATGTATTGTCTGCGGCTCGTTGTACCAGCTTTATGTTGTCAGTGACGCGCAGGGGAAATTTATTGACTGCAAGGTGATGACTGCGGGCGGCAGGCGGGTTCGTAACCCGCATCGTCCGTTGGTGGCCTGTGAAAAGCATTCAGACGAAGAGGTGGAGGCTGCTGTAATACGGGCGTACGGTCCGCAGGATGATGATGACTGATTATGTTCGGTCGTAAAAAACCAATAGCGTGCTCCCGTACCTTCTTTGTTCCCCTTCAGCGAGATTTTTTAATTCAAGCTGCTCGTATTCTGTCGGGTCAATTTGCACAATGACAGTTCCGTCTTCAGTTAGCCATGCCGCATTGTCGTCGATCAGTTTCAGGGCCATTGACCACATTTGTTTATATTGCGGCGGGGCAATGTAGATGTATTCGAATTGTTTATCGGCTTTTGCTGCCAGCAGACTAAAAGCGTCGCCGCGTCGAACTTCAACATGCCCGCTGAACCCGCAGTGATCCACATTTTCTTTTATCGTTTCAATGGGCGCTCGGTTCAAATCTGTAAATCGCACAAACGCTGCGCCGCGGCTGATGGCTTCGATGCCAATTGCGCCTGTGCCCCCAAATAAATCCCACCAATTTGAATTGATTACATCGTCTGCCAGAATATTGAAGAGCGCTTCTTTTACGCGATCCATTACGGGGCGGGTCGTATCTCCCGGTACAGACTTTAATTTCCTGCCTTTGGCAGTTCCAGAGATTACTCGGAGACTCATTCCACGCTTTTCCTTGCAGCCATATAGTTTTCGTGTGACGCTGTGATGGGCACTACGCATCCTGTGCCGAGGATGAGGCGCTGTCCGTTTGTTTGTTTGATGGCATCTTCCGCTTCTTTCTTGACCTGGTCCGGGAACTCCAGCGTAAGCGAATCCTGTCTCAAACCGCCGCAAACCGCTCCCTTGAAAAGACTCTGCGCTTCTGTAAGCGATGGATACGTTTCGCGGTCATGCCAGTTCACAATTTGAAAATCGACAAGGCGCAGCAATGAGAAATAAACATCCCTGCCGTGCAAGTGGAGCATGTTGCACCACAGGTCTTTGGCAGGTTCAAGAGTTTTCTGGTCGTACGGCAGGGCAATGGATTTGTATTCATCGAGTTCGAGCATGCTTGCTTGTGCATGCTGTATGGCGTAAAAGATTCCGTCTACGCCGATCTCGCAGACCGCTTCCACAAATTTAACCGCAGACTTGGTGATCGTTTCCATTCCCTTCATCACGGCTTCAGGGTGTTTTCGAATATGGTCGAGCAGCAGGTCGTTGCCTGCAAGATTCTTTGCCTGTGAGAGTGGGTTGAAGATGGTTTGGATGATTGGTGTTTCAGGGTCAAGATTTTGTTTGATCGAACGGAGGCAGGCTAATTGTCCTGCAAGATGCGGAGAACTTGGCTCAAGCACGGGGAGCTTTTCCCAGTCTTCAAGTTTGTGGATGATGCGTTTGGTGTAACGCCGCGAACCTTCCGCATCGCCTTTCCATTCATCATCAACGCCCCAATCTTTGACGGCGAAGGACGAGGATGGCGTCACTTTGACAATATCAAAATCGTAGGTGTGTTGGTATTTTAGTGTGACGGCGGCGAGAGTTTCCGGGTTTTGATCATCTACAGGAAAGTGCCGCCAGAGGGCAATGGGAGTGCGGTCTGTGGTTTCCCCTTTGAGACATGCTTGAATACGTTCGCGGTGTGTGGTCATTCTATAATTTACTTTCCAGGCGGTGCCTGTGATAAATTCCTTCACGGAAGGTTTTTGCAATTGTAAATCCGTTTGCCTGGGTTGCCAGC
>JAEURE010000212.1 GCA_016789485.1 Anaerolineales bacterium
TACTTTTGTTTCTGGAGTATTTAAATTACCTTCACTGATACGAAAACCAACTTGACTTAATGCCCAATGATGCCCATGCGCTACACCTGACAAAAGACGATATTCGCCTTCACGGTCTAGGGTTGCTCCAATTAATTCCACAATGCTTGGCATATTTTGAGCAATGCCGCAAATCCCTTTGTTTTTATTTAATAAGCGTGGATAGCCTAATAAAATAGCGTCATTTTCTACTTTTTTTATTCGTTGATTTACTTTGTTGACTTGGGGGTACAATTTTTTGACTTGAAAATACTTTATTTGTTCTACAAACCCCGAATAGCGAAATGCAAATGACCTTCCAACTCGAGTCTTTGCGTCAATATTTGGGTCAAGAAACCAAACGGCTAAGGCGCACGACTCTAATAAGCCACGAACACATGTCCACGGAGCAATGGTTTTAGCGGGTTCAGAGATCGAATCTACAAATACCATTAAGTGATCTCCCGCCGCCTCCATGGATAAGCCTCCTCTGTAGTGTACATCCTTAATTAATTCCTTGTTCGGGTAATTATTTCGTTCTTGGATTGCTAAGGAGTCTTCTGTTGGCTCACTTTTGTATTGGTTGACAATCTGTGCAGTTTCATCAATAAATACTTTCATTACTGAAATTGAATTCAGTAAATTCTCACGCGTGTACAATTTAGTTCGGTGTATGGGCATTACATAATCCTGATACTATAAGCATGGATTGTGTTTGGCGTGCCAACTTCATGTTACATAGCCATTATACGCCCGTTCAAATGCCCTCAAGAAATTAAATCCCTGCTCATACTTTAACGATACAATAAGCCCGCTCCCTATGAAGGAAACTCCCTCATTTTTTACCTCCCGCACAGCGTGGATCACAACCCTGGTCGTCATTTTTGTGCTTGGGCTGGCGATCCGTTTCTACGATGCCAACGATCTGCCGCTGGAATTCCACTCCACCCGTCAAATGCTCTCCGTGATAAAAGCGCGCGGCATGTACTACGATACCCGCCCGGGCGTCACCCGCGCCGAACGGACTTTTGCCATTCAACAGTGGAAGCTGCGCGCCTCCATCGAACCTGAGGTCATGGAGCGCATTGTCGCTTTCACCTACCGTTACACAGGCGAGCAGCATTGGGTCGCGCGTGCCTACTCCTCCGTATTTTGGATCATCGGCGGCTTCTTCCTTTTCCTGCTGGCACGCAGGTTAACTTCCACAGACGGAGCCCTCGCCGCGACCGCCTTTTACCTCTTCCTTCCATATGCTGTCATTGCCAGCCGCAGCTTCCAACCCGACCCGCTCATGGTCATGTTCATCATCCTCTTTTGGTGGGCGGTCTATGAATGGGAAGATGCATTGTTCACCGCGAAGAGTTCAAAAAGGAGCTGGCTCTTTGCCGTCCTCGCAGGTCTCTTCGGCGGACTTGCCATCTTCGTAAAATTCGTCGCTGCATTCTTCGTCTTCGGCGGCGGGGTGGGCGCATTGCTGCTTGGGCGTAAGCCACTGACTGAGGTGTTGAAGCAGCCGCAAGTTTATGTCATGAGCGTGCTTGGTATCCTGCCGGGCGCGGCGTACGCCGTCTACGGTGTGTGGGTGGCAGGCTATCTCGGCCAACAATTCGGTGGACGTTTCATCCCAGCTTATTTTCTAAGCCCGGCTTATTATCTTGGCTGGGTCAACATGCTCAACCTCGTCATTGGCGGTATTCCTTTGATGCTTGCGCTGTTCGGGCTTTTTTTCTTTGACGATGGAAAGCGCCGCTTCACGCTCGCGCTGTGGGCGGGGTACGTTGTCTTTGGCATTTATTTTAACTATCACATTGCCTCCCACGATTACTACTCCCTGCCCTTGATTCCCATTGCAGCCTTGTCGCTTGCGCCTTTGGCTGAACTTCTTTTTTCAAAACTGGCTCAACTGACTGCGCCACGCCTGCTTCGCTTTTCTGCCGTTTGTATTTTGTTCCTCGGTATCTTCGCCTCTCTTTGGGGCACACGCACCCAACTGAACTCTGTGGACTATCGCCCTGACGCGCAGATGTGGGCAGAGATCAGCCAGACGGTGGATGGATACACCATTGCAGGTCTCACGCAGGATTATGGCTCGCGCATGGCTTATTGGGGCTGGAGATACATTACCTCCTGGCCCACGTATGGTGACCTGCTCTACCGCGATGACCTGCTTGGCGGGCGGCGTGATTTTGAAAAGCAATTTGCCACGATCGTCGCCAAGAAGGATCTGTTTGTGGTGACCGATTTCGCCGACTTGAACCGCCAGCCTTTCCTCAAGGAGAAATTGAAGGAATATCCTGTTTTTGCTCAAGGCGATGGGTACATCATTTACGATCTCATGGAAGACTCGGAATAATCGATGAAGAAATTCTTTGGCATTGGTGTAACCCTGCTTGTAGCTGGAACGCTGGCTTATCTGGCGGCAATTGCCTATCTTGGCGCCTTCTCCCGTTACATGTCAGATGATTACTGCGAAACTGTTGCGACAAGTTCCTCCACCTTGCAGGGAGTGATCTCCCGTTACGAAGCAGGCAATTGGCGCGCGGCGAACCGTTACTCAAATTTGATGTTCGTCGGCATCACGGAATCCATGCTAGGCTCGCGCAGTGTGGCGGTTGTGCCTGTGCTGATGGTTATTCTGTGGGGAATAGGTCTCGTGCTCCTGGTGCGTCAAGTCCGCAAACTGGCTGGCATCCAATGGCCTGTTCTTGCAGATATATTTTTTGGCGGCTTGCTGGCTTTTCTGTCTATTTTGGAGGCGCCCAATCGTTTTCAAGTTTTGTATTGGCGCTCCAGTATGGCGACCCATTTTGCGCCGCTGGTCTTTCTTATTTTTCTCATTGCTTTCCTGCTTTTTAGATTCAACACAAAACGGGATGCAACTGTATGGCTTGGGCTGGGAGTCTTTCTTGCATCCTTCATTATCGGCGGCTTCTCTGAACCTCCTGTTGTGTTGATGGTGGTCGGCTCGGCGCTTTCGTTTGCTTATGGTTGGTTCTTCGTAAGAGGATCGCCGCGACGATCTCTGCTGGTTGTTTCGGGGAGCATCTTTGCGGGGGCGCTTTCTGCATTGGTTGTAATGGCAGTGTCCCCGGCAGTTGCTAAACTTGGTGCAGAATCTCCGTCTTTTGTGACATGGGTTCAAAGGACAGTTGAATATACCTATTTCTTCCTGCTCAATTCCATAAAGACCCTGCCGATCCCCATTTTATTTAACTTCCTTGCTTCAGCGCTGTTTTTCTTTTTATATGCGCGTCAATCAAATAGTAATTTTGTTTCATTAAACACGCAGACTGGGCGAAATATTGCCATCCTGCTGCCTTTCCTTTTGGCTTTGTTCATTGCGGCTGGATTTTCCACCAGTGCGTATGGTCAAGCCTACCCTGTGGAACGGGCGCGTTTCTTCGCCCATTTCCTGATGACCATTACCCTCACAGTCGAAGGCGCTTTGTTGGGGATCTGGCTTTCCAAAATTAACCTCAATTCTGCCTTCTTTGACTACGTCTGCCTTTCGCTTTTATTGCTTATGGCATTCTATCCGCTTCGAGCGGTTTGGCAGGTACTGCAGGAAGTGCCTGAGTACAGCACCCGCGCTGAAGCGTGGGACAGGCGCGATGCGCACATCTACACATTACGCCAGAACGGTCAGACTGATCTGATCATTCCCCAGTTCGGCGGGATTTATGGAATCAAAGAATTGGATAACCTGCCCACACATTGGGCCAACCGCTGTGCAGCAGCATACTATGGCGTAAACTCCATCAGTGCGGTCACCATTCATGGTGAAGATGCGCTCGAAGAATACTATAATGACCCTGGTGACCAACCATGACCAATACCCTTTCCCCCATTCTCGTAACAGGCACACATCGCAGTGGAACCACGTGGGTCGGCAAGATGCTCGCCGCCGATGTGGACACTGCCTATGTCAGCGAACCATTGAATGTACTGCATCGTCCCGGCGTGTACCGCGCCCCGGTCCAATATTGGTACACCTACATCACAGACGAAAACGAATCGCAATATCTGCCCGCCTTTCGCGAGCTGCTTGATTTTCAATATCATACCTGGCTTGAAATAAAATCCATCCGTTCAATAAAGGATTTTCTACGCATGGGCCGCGATTTTCGCACTTTTTTTAATGGCAGCATGCACGGTCAACGCGCGCTTCTCAAAGATCCTTTTGCGGCTTTGTCCACAATTTGGTTTTCCAAAAAACTCAATTGTCAGATCGTTTTCACAGCCCGCCATCCTGTGGCTTTTGTCAGCAGTCTCAAACGCCTGAACTGGCCCTTCGATTTCAACAACCTGTTCAACCAGCCTCTGCTCATGCGCGATCATTTGGAAGCCGACCGTGCGGACATGGAAAAAGCGCTTTCAGGTGACATTGTCGAGCAGGCTGCGTTGCTTTGGCGGATCATCCACCGCCTCGTTCATTCGACCTCGAAGCTGCTTCCTGACTTCAATATTGTCCGCCACGAAGACCTCTCCCTCGATCCCGTTGCAGGTTACAAGGCTTTGTACACGGCGCTTGGCTTATCATTCAATGCAAGGGTCGAAGAGACAATTCTCAACTCCAGCAGTGCGGAGAATCCCACCAAATTAGCCAGGAACAGAACCCATTCTGTAAAGCTCGACAGCCGCGCCAATCTGGATAATTGGAAAAAGATATTGTCCCCCGAAGAAGTCACTCGTATCCGCAAGATCACTGAGGGAGTCGTGGAATTGTTCTATTCGGATGACGAGTGGAAATAAAATAAAAGTATATGAAGCCGACTGCCATCCCTCTCGTTTCGATCATCACGCCTTCTTTCAATCAGGCGCGGTTCCTCGAGCGGACGATCCAATCTGTGCTTGCGCAGGATTATCCACGCATCGAATATATCATCGTGGATGGCGGTTCGACCGATGGCAGCGCGGATGTCATCAAAAAATATCAGAGTAGACTCGCCTGGTGGGTCAGCGAGCAGGACAAGGGGCAGACAGATGCGATCAATAAAGGCTTCAATCGCGCCACGGGAGATATCCTTGCCTGGATCAATTCAGACGACACATATCATCCAAAGGCGGTGGGCGAAGCGGTCAAGTATTTAATGGAAAATCCAGAGGTTGCATTGGTCTATGCTGATTGCGACTTCATTGATGAAGAAGACAGGCTTATTGGAAAATTCAAATCTGCACAAACGGATTATCGCCGCCTGCGCGAGGGCTATGTTCATATTCCGCAGCAGACGATGTTCTTCCGCGCAAAATATTGGAAGGAACTTGGCCCGCTCGACCCGTCTTTTTATTTTGCAAT
>JAEURE010000213.1 GCA_016789485.1 Anaerolineales bacterium
CAGGTCGCGTTCGGATATGATTCCGACCATCTTTCCATCTTTGACCACCGGCGCGCGGCGGATGTGTTCCTTCCGAAACATGGCCAGTGCATCATGGACAGGCATCTCGGGCGATACAGTAATTACAGGGTGGGACATTCTTTCACCAACGAACATGGTTTCCTCCGATGGAATACAATCAATTTGTGAAAATTATTACAAGCACATTATACGCAGAATAGGAAAAAAGAAAGTCACGAATTCGGAGTGAAAAAGGTCACTTTATAAAATCCCCAAATAGGCGAACCCATTTGGGGATTTTGCACACTAAGCGAACTTCTTGATTACCCTGGTCATGTGTTTGACGTGCTGCGTGTAAAGATCGATGCGGATATTTTCGTTGGGGGCGTGGGCACGCGTTTCCGGGTAGCCCAAGCCCATGGTCACGACGGGCAGGCCAAGGTCATGTACGAACGGGTAGCTGGGGCCCGATCCGCCCACCATGGGAACAATATCCATTGGCATGTCGTAGATCTCCTCGGCAGACTCTACGACCAGTTTGACGAAGGGATGATCTGGGTCGGTGCGTGCGGCAGGCTCGCCGCCAAGGAAGTTGATTTCGATGTCTTGGAAACCTTCTGCATCCAAATGGGCGCGCAGTTTTTTCAGAATGTCCTCTGGCTTTTGGTTTGGCACGAGGCGGAAATCCACTTTGGCAGAGGCAAATGCAGGCTGAACGGTCTTTGAGCCAGGGCCCTGATAACCGCTGGTCAGGCCGCAGATGGTGCAAGTCGGTGTGAAGACTTCCTCGACCTTCAATTCCATGCCGCCCTCCAAGCCTTTGATAAATTCTTTCACGCCATAGCGCGATCGGTATTCCTGTGCCAGGTCGGGAAGTTTCTCCATATACTCGCGGTCGCGATCCGTGGGTTGGACCACATCATCATAAAAGCCGGGGATACGAATACGCTCATCCGGACCTTTGAGGCTGCTCAGTGCCCAAGTGAGTCTCCACGCCGCATTGGGGAAAATACTGCCGCCAATACCGGAATGGACATCGGTGCTTAGGCTGGTAACGGAAAGCTCCACATAGCAAATGCCGCGCAGGCCAAGATATTGTTGCGGGCGTTCGCGGTGATCCACGCCACCGAATTCCCAGATGCAGGCATCCGCTTTTAATTTATCGAGATTATTTTTGATATAGTCGTGCAGGTGAACGCTGGCGGTTTCCTCTTCACCTTCCACAATGAACTTGATATTGCAAGGAAGTTCACCTTCCTCTGCAAGGATGGCATCGATGGCGTTCAGACGTGAGGTAAGGTGAGCCTTGTCGTCGCTTACGCCGCGGCCATACATCTTTCCATTGCGGATCTCGGGCTGGAAGGGCGGGCTATCCCATAACTCCAACGGTTCGGGCGGCTGTACATCATAATGGTTATAAATCAGCAGAGTCTTGTCGCTTTTCCCCTTGCGTTCTCCAAAGACGACAGGCGCTCCATCTGTGGCGTTTATCTCCGCCTTGAAGCCGCGTTTTTCCAGCATTTCCTTTACCAGTTGAGCACATTCCTTCAGACCCAGGTTCTGTGCGCTTATACTGGGCTGTGCCACATACCGCTTAAGTTCCTCCAGATTTTCATTGAGGTGGCTATCTATATAGGCGTCGATTTTGCTGTAATCGGTCATGATGTTTTCCTTTCGTGAAAATGAATGGGGATATCCAGGCTGTAGAATTAATCGTAGAAATTTGTGATCCAGTCGATGGAGTAATAACCTGCATAGGCAAACATTGCCATTTTAATGGTCTGACCGACCAGACAGGCCAGTAAAAATTTCCACAGGGGAATCTTGGAAATCCCGGCGGCGATCCCGGCCATGTCGAAGAATGGATTTGGGAAAGCCGAGAGTACCAGGATCATCCACGCGCCATATTTTTGAATCCAGGGCAGAATGCGATTATATATTTCCGTTTTTTCAACCACAGCCTGGCCGCTGAACCCGGCAAGATAACCGGTCAACTCACCCAACGCCCCTCCGAGTCCACCGGCAAGGGCAACCCCCATGGGGTTGAACACGCTTCCCATTGCGAAGACTACGGCAACGCCCGGCGCAGGCAAGATGACTGTCGCATTTGCAAGCAGCATCACCAGAAATATACCTGGGTACCCATACGCAGCAAATTCATCCACGCGGTCACGGATGCTGTAGATATATACAGTAATTCCCACGACGGCCAGAACGGCAAGGATGCGCAAAACAATCGTACCCAAACCGGACGACGAATTCGTAGCTTTTTCGGCGGTGGGAATTGAAGGTTGAACAACAGGCGGGGCTTGTTCTTCTGCGCCCCGCCTGCGTTTTAAATTTGCCTGGGCAGTTTTTACAGGCTTTTTTTTGCTTTGCGCCCTGGCACTTTTTCCTTTTTCAACCTTTACAACTTTTTCCTTGCCAGATCGGCTGCTGCTAGTTTTCTTCGATGGTGACACGGATGATCTTTACTGCTGGCGCATTTGCGTTATTCGGATCGCGCGGCGAAATGGACATAAGCACATCCTCGCCTTCTACCACCTGACCGAAGACCGCATGGCGATTATCCAAGTGTGGAGTTGGCAGGTGAGTAATAAAGAATTGCGAGCCATTGGTGTTGGGGCCGGCATTAGCCATCGAAAGAATGCCGCGTTTATCGTGTTTCAGGCTGGGATGAAATTCATCCTGAAATTTATAGCCCGGGCCGCCGCGGCCGGTCCCGGTTGGGTCTCCGCCCTGAGCCATGAAGTTCGCGATCACACGATGAAAGATCACACCATCATAAAATCCCTCGCGGCACAGGAACACAAAATTATTAACAGTTTGCGGCACCTTGTCGGCGAACAGTTCGATCACCATTGTGCCGTTATCGGTTTCCATATGTGCGCGATATTTCTTTTTGAGGTCGATCTGCATTTCTGGGGGCTTGTTCCATTGCTTTTCCATAGCTTACTCTCCTTTTCGTTGGGTGAAATGGTGGGTCTGAAAATATCCTACTTGAGCAGCGACTCAATTCTTGCCGTTACCATGTCCAGTGCGGCAGCATTGTGTCCGCCTTCCGGAATGATAACGTCTGCATACCGTTTGGAAGGTTCCACAAATTCCAGATGCATCGGACGCACGGTGGCATAGTATTGCGTGATGACCGATTCAGTGCTTCGCCCGCGTTCGGTGATGTCACGGTGAAGGCGGCGAATGAAGCGTATATCCGCATCCGTATCCACGAAGATTTTTACGTCGAACAGTTTCCGCAATTCAGGGTCGACAAAGATCAGGATACCCTCTACCAAAACCACATTGCTAGGCTGCACAATAAACGTGTTGGGTGTACGAGAGTCGGTTGCAAAATCATAAATTGGCACCTCAACCGGAATCATATCCCGAAGCGAGGTGATATGCCTGATCAATAATTCTGTTTCAACTGAATTGGGATGATCGAAGTTGATCTCCTCGTGCTGAGCGGGTGGCAGCGTGGAAAGATCCTTGTAATATGAATCTTGTTGAAGATAAGCAATTCGGTCTGCCCCCACCCGGTTTAGGATTTTTTGTGCAACTGTTGTTTTTCCGGACCCTGACCCGCCCGCGATTCCAATGACCAAAGGAATTTTCTGCATCATGGGGGTGATTATAGCCCATGACGGCAAAACGGCTCAAGCGGACCCTGAACCTGTTTGCTGTTATTCAACCTTTACTTACGTTTGAGCATTCCTGTTAACGCATTCCATATCGGGCAGCGGTCATAGATTCCCAGAAAAGTGATGACACCCCCAATACCCGCCACAAACCAATTACCTGTGGATAGTCCGATCAGCAGGAATAACCCGCCTGCGCCAAGCCTTAGCAATCGATCAAACTGGGTCAGAGATACCTTAACCTCTCTTCCCTCGGCAAGTGCTTCGAAAATGGAACGATACCCAGTTTCGCTTTGCGCTCCGGCCAGACGTTTCACTTCCTTCCCGTTGCGAATGGCGATTACTGTGGGGATGCCAAAGATATGAAGCTGCTCAAGGATCTCCCTCGACTCGTCGGCATTGATCGCGAGGAATTCCACCTGGCCGGAATATTCCTTTCCGAGTTTATCCAAAATGGGTTTTGTCGCCATGCAAGGTGCGCACCAGGATGCCCAAAAATCGACCAGGATGGGTTTGTCTGTAGAATGGATTTTGTTTTGAAATTCGAGATTGTTCATTGAATGGATTAATTGAAGAGCGGACGATCACTCGTCCGCTCGGCTGAGTATTTTATTTCTTGTAGGTGCTGAAGTTGAACGGCATATAAAGCGGGCAGAACGCAACGACCGCCGTCAGAAGGAAGACCGCACCAAGTACAACCAGGACGATACCCAACGCGCCTGTGACAATTCCGCCAAAGTACAGATAGGCGAACAGTGCGGCGATTACTACACGGGCAATTCGGTCAATATCGGACATGTTTCGTTTCATGGATCATTTCTCCTTTGGATATTTAGTGATAACCGTAGTATAGGAGAAGGCCATGATTCCGTCTGTGACAATGTCACACAACCGAGCGGGATTCTAAAAGCTCAAAATCCAAAACCTCCAGTGTGCCGCGCCCAGAGCGGATGCTGCCCTCGTTGACAAAATCCTCCAGCAGGCGGCTGATGACTTCGCGTGAGCTTCCCAGTTCCGAAGCGATTTCCTGATGGGTGATGTGCAATGGATTCTGAAGCCTGCCTTTTTGCAAGAGAAATCCAGCCACGCGACGGTCCAGTCGGTGGAATGCCACCTCGTCCACAATTGCCATGACGGCGGCCAACCTCTGCGATAATAAGCCGAAGACAAAGTCACGCCAATGGTCGTATTGACGTACCCAGTTTCGAAAGACCTCGGCGGGGATCATCACCACTTCGGCATCCTGTTCCACCGTTGCCACGGCAGGGAAGGTCTTCTGACTCAGGATCGCATTCGCAGACAAAATGCAGGAGGAGCCGTTGCTAAATCGATACAGGGTGATCTCGCGCCCGGTTTCGCCTATCTTGTAAACACGCACCATGCCGGAGATCATCAAGGCAATTGCTTCGACCGGGTCCCCTTCGAGGAATACATCTTTTCCAGATGGGATGCGAGCAAGAAAGGCCGTCCTTTTGAATTCGCGAAGCAATTCAGAGTCGGCGTCTTTTAAGAATGGGAGGGATGCAGCAATGCGCTCGAATTCGAGGTTATCTATCATTAGTCGTAACAATAGGCGAGGCCCACGGTGCCGGGCCCGGTGTGAGTTCCAACCACAGGGCTGACGTCGGTGAGT
>JAEURE010000214.1 GCA_016789485.1 Anaerolineales bacterium
GGTGGCACTATTTATGCTGGGTCGTTCTCATTCCTGGAGCGACCCAGTCTTTACATCAACTAAAACAAATACGAAAGAAAATAAAGACGAATTAATCCCAAATAATTACGAATCAGAAATAAAGCGCTTTTTTTTCATGCATCAGTGGGAATTGCTGTTGACAGTTACTGCCCTCGGACTAGTGATCTATCTTTTTTTCGCTGCGCCAGCACAACTTACAGGCAAAGTAGCAATAGAACCAAACCAACCCGGACGGCCTTTCTACTCTTTGCACTGGATCAGGGAATATCTATCCGATAATTACAATCTAATCGCTTCATTCAGCAACATACTCAGCGGATTAATCGCCCTGACACTCCTCCTCGCGGCAAGCCTTCACCGCTCTCCTGCCAAACTCCGCTTTAGCTTGTTATGGGGTTTGATAAGCCTCGCGGGCAGCGCACAATGGATGCTTTCCAGCGAAAGACAGTTCACAGCGGGGCTTATTCTTTATGTCATTGCCGGTCTGGGGGTTTTTCTCTGGAGCGGATTTTTCAGCACATCCGTCGAATGGGACTTGCACAAAACATCCCCAATCTCACTGCGCTGGGAAATCGTTCTTGTATTTATCACATTAGCGCTGGCAACATTCGGGCGGATGTACTACCTCAAATCGATTCCCTATGGAATTGAAGGCGATGAAGCCAAATGGACAGCCGAGGTGGTTTCCCTGGGCATTCGCGGCGAACCAGACAAACTTGGCATGTATCACCGAGATGCTCTGCCAACCAGTTTTTACATGCAGACATTGTTCCATAAATTATTTGGTCCCTCCATTATTACCGCCCGATTTGAAGTGGCTTTTTTCAGCATACTTGCAACGTTCTTCTTTTATTTACTCCTGCGTCAGATCACCATAATTCCATTGGCGCTATTGGCAACCTGGTTTTTGAGTGGGTCCATTTTCGACATTAGCGCCAGCCGTTTGGCGCACGTGGAAAGCCATGTTAAATTATGGCCCATACTAACCCTTGCATTGTTGGCGTGGGCCATGAGTAAAAAACGCTGGCAGGCATATACAATCGCTGGAATTGCACTCGCCATCGGCTTGCTGACGTACGATACGGTCTGGCCAATTTTACCGGTCGTCTTCTTAATTGCAGCTTTTGAATTCTGGCAAAACAAAGACAAGTTTGTGGACGCCTTCCGCAACTTAATCGCGTTACTAACACCGTCCACGCTGGCAATGCCGCTCCTCATTCCCTACATTGCGACCAGAATGAGTTACTACCTGCCTGACGGCAGGCCAAACGACATAGTTTCGTTATGGGAATATTTTACAAATATACTTTTTAGTTGGTATGCTGGCTCATTCAACGATTTTCTATATAACCGTTCAGGCCCGCTGCTAAACTCTTTCCTGCTGCCCTGGATGACCTTTGGCTTGATCGTCGCTTTGACGACTCTCCGCCGCCGCCTCTCTTACTGGACCTTGATCTGGGCATTCCTCTTCATCATTCCCGTCCCGATGGCGGCTAACTCGCCTTTTGGACGCGTGTACTACCCTGCCCTTCCAGCCGTTTATGTGCTTGTTGGCATTGGAATGTATATCGTTGGACAGGAAAGCCTGCGCGCTTTGGGGCAGAACTTCCGCCCGCTTGTCATCGCCGCAACGTTTCTCGTACTTGTCTGGGTGCCGCTCTTCAATCTGTTCATCTACTTCAACGAAGTGGAGGATTACGATGACCGCCAAATAAGGCGCGAAGCGGCAGAACTTGCCGGAGCCGCTGCTGGGGCAGACACTTTGCTTATTCTCGCGGTCATCCCCCAAGCCGACGAACCGCTTAACAACGAGTATCAAATGATCGAGTTGTTCATGCTGGATAAATTACCAGGAAATCAAATTGCGGATTCCTACAAATATATGGCGCTGGAAGATGTCCTCCCGTCTCTTTCAACTATAACCACCCGCTCCAATATATCGATAATCCTTGACAAGGTCACTGCGTCCAACCGTCAGAAACGAAACGATCTCGCGAACACCCTGCAGACTTGTTATCCGCAAGCCAGCTGGGTAAAAGGATTCTTCTTTGATCGTGTTGACTTGAATAGCGATGTGCTGTCATCTCCAGCCTGCATTAGCACCACCCTGTCTATGGAATATACCTCAGCCAACACAATACACTGGGAGTTGGGACAGGGAACCGCCAGCGGCTTGTCATTGAAATGCGAAGACCAGAAAACCTTCCATGAGTATGTCGAAGCGGAGACAATTCCATCGTCTCCCGGTTGGGGGATAGAAACTGCCATAGCCCATGGATGGACGGACGAAGGCTTCATCATGGACAATTATGGCAGCACGCCAATATCATTCAACTTCACCTTGACGGAAGAAAAGCCAGTATATATCTGGGTACGAAGCTACAAACGCGCCGTAGACAATTACCCCGCACAGATCACAATTTTCAATCAAACTTTTATTTTTGGCGCGGCAGACGAACACAAACTCAATCAATGGAACTGGGAGCGACTGGGGCCATTCATCATTCCGTCAGGGTTAAACGAAATGCACCTTGATAGACCTTACCTGGATGATCCGAATCAGTTTATGGCTATCTTCGTCGATGCGATAATCTTAACTGCCGATCCCAATTTCACTCCAGCAAAAGACCGTGAACTGGAAATGCAAACCCATATTTTTAATTTTTTACGGGAGCAAGAAGAAGGGGATCTTACTCTCTCTCTCGAACCAGGTTCCTATCGCTGTTACGCCAAAGCCTTCAGCAAACAACCGTTAGTGGATGCCTTCGGCCACACGCCGCTAACATCGGACATCATCAATTTCACGATTGCACCATAAGGATAGTCATCTAAAAGATATGAAAACCATTCTCTTTCAACAACACGGCGGACCAGAAGTTCTGGAATATACCGATTTTCCAACCCCTGAACCGAAAGCGGGCGAAGTGTTGATTCGCATCCGCGCGGCAGCACTCAACCGTATGGATGTATTCGTTCGAAACGGTTGGCCGGGATTGAAACTGGAACTTCCCCATATTAATGGCGCGGATGGCGCAGGTGAAATTTCCCAACTTGGGGATAATGTTGTTGATTTCAAAATCGGAGATAGGGTCGCCATCAATGCAAACCTTGGATGCGGCCAATGCGAATTTTGTTTGAACGGACAGGATAACATGTGCCGCAATTGGCACCTGCTTGGCGAAACGATCCGCGGGACGTACGCAGAATATATTTGTCTGCCTGCACGTCAGTTGTACAAACTGCCTGACAATTTTGATTTTCACGCGTCTGTGGCGGCGGCATTGGTGTATCAGACCGCATGGCATTCAATGGTCAAGCGCGGGGGAGTAAAAGCCGGGGAAACAGTGGCAATTGTCGGCGCGGGCGGAGGCGTGAATTCCGCCAGTATTCAAGTCGCAAAGTATCTCGGTGCGCGCGTCCTGGTTGTTGGTTCAAATTCAAAAAAATTGGCGCAAGCGGAAGCCCTCGGAGCAGACATCCTGATCGACCGCTCAAAAGAGGAGGATTGGTCGAAGGCGATCTTTCTTGCCACAGAAAAACGCGGCGTGGATGTGATCATCGACAACGTCGGCACAACATTTCCATTAAGCCTGCGCGCGCTTCGCAAAGGCGGGCGGCTGCTGACTGTTGGCAACAGCGCTGCTCCTCGCTTCGAGATCGATAATCGTTTTATTTTCGCGAAGCATCTTTCGATTATTGGCTCCACCATGAGCACGCTGGCGGATTTCCGCGAAGTGATGGATTTGGTGATTGCTGGTAAACTCAAGCCCATTATTGACAAAACCTACCCGCTGAAAGATGCCGCAGCAGCCCAGGAACGCCTGTGGCGTGGCGAAAATTTTGGAAAAATCACACTCAACATTCCATAGGATAAATTTAATCAGCACGTCTTCGTGTTGATGCAAATAAAATGAAATTTATTAAACGCATCTCCCTTTTCGAAGTCGCGCTCGTCGCGGCGATTTTAAGCATTCACCTCTACGCGGCATTATCAGACGCCTACAACTTCCCCAACGCCTGGTTCAAACGTGACGATGCCTATTATTATTTCAAAGTGGCGCAGAATATTACGCAAGGTCTCGGCAGCACTTTCGATGGGATCAATCTGACCAATGGTTATCATCCGTTGTGGATGATCATCTGCATTCCCATATTTGCACTTGCCCAATATGATTTGATCCTGCCGCTACGCATCCTGCTGATGGTTATGGCTGTTTTCCAGGCCGGAAGCGCTGTTCTCATCTACAGGCTGGTAAAAAAATACCTTTCCAATGCGGTCGCCATGTTGGCCGCATCCTATTGGGCATTTAATTTTTATATCCACTCCACAGTGTACGAGTATGGACTGGAAACGCCCGTCGCCGTTTTTGCACTCCTTTGTCTCGTGTATAGACTATCCATATTCGAAAAAGAATGGCATACCAGCCCAGTGACAACACGCCAGCTTGTAGAAATTGCACTGCTTGCCACGCTTGTCATGTTCAGCCGTCTTGACCTTGTTTTTCTGGCGATCATTGTGGGCATTTGGGTTATCTTCCGTAAAAAGATGATCCGCTACCTGCTGCCATTGGATGTGTTCATTGTCTTCGCATCCATGACCACATCCGCCGCTTTGCGCACAGGACTTGTGCCCTACAATGCACATTATGCGGCTGCGGCGGTTGAAACGGCAGTACTTGCAATTGTAATTAAAATAACAGCACTGTACTTTTTCGGCGCGTATCAACCTCTTCGCGCGAATCCCATTTGGAAAACATTTCGCCAGATCCTTTTTGCACTGACCGTCAGCACAATTTTCCTGACAGCCATTTTCATGATTCGTACACAACTCGGCGCGGAGCTGAATTTCCCACGCTCTGCCCTTCTTGTAGATTGGGGCATCAGCCTGTTATTCATCTTCGCCCTGAGGCTGCCAGCTTATTGGTTCAGCAGCAAGCCGCTGGATGGAAATGTATCGCCCTGGACGGAGCTCAAATCCAATTGGAAAAACTGGCTTACTGAAGGGCTCACTTACTTTGGCGTGGTAGGCGGCTTCCTTTCCCTGTATATGGTATTCAACAAACTCATGTTCGGTACCTCC
>JAEURE010000215.1 GCA_016789485.1 Anaerolineales bacterium
GAAACGAAGTGGTTGCTTTTCCAACATCTGAGATGGCTTTTAGCAGGTTGTTGCGCCGCGACACTTCCAGTTCATTTTTCTTTGCCAGCTCTTTGAATTCTGTCAAGAGGTTTTGGTGTTTTTGTCCTATTGCTTTGAGGTTGGAGGCAATAGCACCCAGTCCACCGGGAAGTAACTTTTCATCAAGGTCCACGTTTAGTTTTTCGCTGCCAAGCTCCTGAGTGTACTTCTCGATTTTCGAGAGGGGAATAATGAACAGAAAGAAAATCACCCCTGAAGCCAAGGCTGCCGCAGCGATTAAAGCAATCGACAACTGTATTGAAAGATTGAAGGCCAGGTTTTGGTTGCGAACTTCCCGTTGTACGAGAAAGAACACAACCCCGCTCGAAAGCAGGGAGAAAGCTATAAACCATAGGAATAGCCGCCAGGTACTGCGGGTTCTTGACTGATTCACTTCGCGTTTTGCTCCATCGTTCTTTTGACTCTTCAGAATTACAAGTTTACTTCAGGCGTAATGAGCCGGTATTTTTTCTTACTTGTACCGCCGACTCGATCTGCGGAGAACCTACGCTGATTTCCGCTTCCTTTAAATCAAATACTTTTCTCAACTCCGTGGCGGCAGTGCGTACCACAGACTCTATATCCAAAGTTTCACGGACACGGGTGGAAATATTCGCGATCATTTGATCGCGCAAGGCGCTCTTTTGCGCCTCATCCACCAGACGGCTGTTTTCAAGCGCAAGGGCGATCTGATCTGCTATCTTTTCAACAAGTACGCGCTCTCTCTCAGACCAGTGGGAAATGCCGCCCTTTCTTTGAAGATTTATCGTGCCGATTTTCTGGCCGTGAAGCATCAGCGGTACTTGAAGCCCTTCCTGCGCATCCGTTTTATTTGTTGAGAATATTGGGCGAACGCCGGCAGGGGTGTATTGATAGGCGGGTCTTTGACGGCTTGTCAACTTTTTCCAGGTACGCTCCGTTTGGATGGTTGTATTTATTTCCAATTGACTCAAAAGGCTTTTTGTCTCATTAAGCAGACGGGTGTTATCGAAAGATATGGCGACCAGATCTGCAAGTGTTTGCAAGATTTCCGCATCCTGAATACTGAATGCTCTGGTTTGATCCGAATGCAGATCTAATATTCCAAGGATGTTTCCGTGAACTGCAAGTGGGAGGATCATGCGCGAGCGTGTTAGTGGGAAACTTGCATCACGGACGAAATTTGAGCTGTCGGCGTCCGAAGAAATGATGGGGCGATTCTGGCTTAACACAAGGTTGATCGGGTTTCTTCGATCAGATTCTACGCGAAACCCCTGTCCAATGAGCTGCTTGCCAGTGACAGAGGAAGCTGATTGCAGGAAAATAGTTTTTTTCTGCTCATCCAGAATATACAAACCCACATGGTAGTATCCAAATTTTTCGGATGTCAGCTGGGTGACTGTGTCCAAAAGCTCGGTGATATTCTGCACCTCTGCCATGCTTTTGGCGACTACAGATGCAGTGCGCAATTGTGCAGTCTGATTTTCGAGTTCGTTCGTGCGTTCGCGAACCTTTCCTTCCAACTGTGCCCGTTCGGCGGCAAGCTCGTCAAACGCACGCTGCATATCCGTGACCACCTTGACAAATGCATCTTTGAATTGTCCGAGCGCAGTGACAAGCAGAATTCCTGCGATTGCAAGATCAATGTTGTATATGAACCAGTCTGCAGGGGTGATCGCTGGGACAGTAGTTGCGGATAGTCGATACAGACCTGTCTGCTGGGAAATAGCAATTACTACTGTGAACAGGATACTGATACCCAATATTATGATGTCCGCGCGGCGGTCTAGGAGAAGGGACGAGAGTACGATACACGTCAAAAGAAAAATGCTTCCATCCGCCCATGGTCCCCACGCCAGGACTGCATTTACACCGACGATAAATGGCATCAGGAGTAAGGCGTATACCCGAACAGGGTAGGGGATTTGCAGTAAAGTTATTGCAACCAGGCCAACGTACAGTCCAATAAAAAGGATGCGATCACTGATAGAAGCTGTCGGGAACGAGAGAACGATCATGGGAATCGCAACAACACATGTAATGCGCAGGATCGCCAAGATGAATCGTTCGCGCCAATCCGTGTAACTGAATCTGGACGTTAATAAATTATCCCGATTGGAGGATGGATTAAAAGAACCGCTATTCATTTTCATCCTTGTCCATGGATATTTCAATGTCAACTTCAGCGGCTTCGAGCGAACGTCCCAATTCACGGACGGCTGTTTGAAGGATACCCTCCATACTTGTTGAAGCCCAGACTTTTGCGATAATATCGTTGGCCATTTTTTCCCTTGCCGCGATGGATTGGCTTTCCTCTACGAGGCGGGCATTTTCAAGCGCCAGAGACGCCTGCGTTACAATGGCCTCCACCAGGCTTTTTTGTTCAGGACTCCACTCGGCAGCGCTGACCAATTGAAGCTGCCCAATAATCTGCTCTCTCAGAGCAAGCGGTATTTCGATCTCGTTCCCGTTGGGTGTATCGTTATCGCCAAGGGCATAAACCAGGTCTTGTTCATCAGTGAGTGTCTGCCAGGCTCCTTGCAGATATTGCCTTTGGGTGGCACGCATTTCTGCAAGGCTTTGTTGAGCTTCCTGGAACAGGCGGGCGTTTTCGAGGGCAATGGCGATTTCGTTCGCCATATTTTGAAAGGTACTTAAATCGGCTTGCTGGAAAGCATTTTCCCGAGTCTCGTGAATTTCCAGTGCACCGAGAATTTCGTCACCAATGATCAGCGGCAATACAATCTGTGAGCGCGTATATGGGAGCAAGGGGTTGTCAAGATGCGACTGCTCGGCTTTGCCCCAACTTGAAACCTGCCCCTCTCTTTCTCGAATCGCTTTGGCAATCATGCTGCTTCCATTTATATCCAACCGGTACTTGTTCTCGCGCAAAACCCGGCCTGCTTCCCCTGTGGCGGCTATCAGTTCTGCCCATTGTCCGCTGGGGTTGATGAGGAAGAATGCTGTGTAATAAAACTTGAATTCGGTTTCTATCATTTGAAGCGCACGCGGCAGCAAATCACTGGGATCCAGGATTGCCGCAACGAAACGTCCGATTTCGTTGATCTTTCTTAACTGCTGTGTTCGTTCTGCCACATTACTTTCAAGATTATTTCGCTCCGTCTCCAATGTTTTAAGAGTGGAATCGATCTGCTTTTGAGCCTCGGTGAACTCTCTTTCGAGTCTTTGAAACCCAAGAATGATGACAGCCCCAAACATAACAACAACGCCAGTGGCGCTGAACCAATCCGCTAGTTGAGCTGGCGAAGCATTGGGATTGAGCGGAACTATTATTTCTTCCAGGAATAAGATGGCAAAAACTATAAATGTAAGAACGTTGATTGCAACTGTGATGATTCCTGTGCGCGGCGAGAGCAAAATTGTGGAAAATACGATCAGCGCGAAGAAGAAGATCAGGCTGTCCCCTAATATCCCGTGGGTGATGAGTTCTCCCATCCCCAGCATATAAATGCTCAGCAAAAACACTGTCATTCGGATTGCGTAGGAAAAACGCACAACCGTTACGATGCCTGTAACAATAAAGGTTGTAATAAATATCGCATCGACAACTGGGCTGGCTGAGGCATTAACGGCAGGAATGAGGACAAATGCGCCAAACACTAGAACGCCAATCAGTAACGGCAACGCAAATCGTTCCCGCCAGTTTTTATAGAGCAGTCGGGTGGCATCCTCGGGATTTGAGAATTGCTTGTTTGAAGAAATACTATCCATTAAGACTCTTCAGAATCGTCGGGCTTGATTTTGATCTTCGCATAATACGAGCCTGTAATTCTTGTAACTTCGCTCGCCGTAGTCATAAGAATGGATTGAATATCCGTGGATCTTCGAATCTTCCCGGCTACCTCATTGATCAGTCTTTCACGTTCTGCTTGTACACGGATTTGCTCAAGCAGTCTTGCGTTGGCAATAATGGCGGCAAGGCTTCCGCCAAGCGTGCCAAGCATTTCCTCGTCATTTTCGGTATAGGCGTCTGTCTGTTCGCTTTCCACATTCAATACGCCAAGCAGCTCATTGCGATAAATTAATGGGATCGCCAATTCGGATCGAGTATTGGCGCTGGCTTGTATATAACGCGGGTCTGTGCTCACGTCTCTGACTCTTAAGGTGCGCCTGTGTTCGGCCACCCAGCCAGTAATACCACTCCCAAACTCGATCTGCGTTCGGGAAATATTATCAGAATACCCCATCGAAGCTTTAACTTCAAGTATCTTTTTTTCGCGGTCGGCTAACAAAATAGCTACACGGTCACCGCCGAGGGTAACTTGCAGACCATTTACAGCGCTCTCCAAAGCCTCTTCCAGAGTCGTTCCAGATGCAGCAGTTGTAGTAATGTGATGCAAGAGGCGGTGCTGGGAAAGATGTTCCTGGGTTTCTGCAAAAAGTTCGGTATTGACCACGGCAACGGCCAGTTGATCCGCCAGGATTTGCAGGCTGCGCAGGTTGTCCTCCGAAAAAGAATAGGATTTAGTGCTTTGAATATCGAGCACGCCCAGAATTCTTTCACCTACCTTCAATGGAATTGCAGCTTCTGCCCGCGTATCAGGCAGGAGGGGATTGGCATAGTAGGTGGCGTCCTTGGACGTGTCATTCACAACAAGTTGTTCGCCTCGTGAGCCGACGAAGCCTACAATTGATTTTGACCCCACGCCTATTTTGTAGCCGGCCCTTTTCATTTGCGCCCCAGCTTCTCCCGTTGCCTCGCGGATCATTGCAAATTCGCCGGGGAGATCATGCAGGAATATGGAAGCATGATAGAAGTCAAAACGCTCTCGAATGAAATTAACGGCTTTGATTAAAAGCTCATCCAGATTCAATGACCCGCTGATGTCACGGGCGATTTCTGCCGCAGTTTCAATTTGAACCGCTTTGCGCCGACTCTCATCCAGCAGGTGAATATTATTAATCACTCCTGCGACTTGTCCCGCGATTGTCGTGAAGAGCCTTAGGTCGTTATCATCGAATGCATGTTCATTTTCGAGGTCCTGGATGATTAAGGCGCCAATTGGATTGTTTTGAACAAGCAT
>JAEURE010000216.1 GCA_016789485.1 Anaerolineales bacterium
GGGGTCATTAATCACATTTCCTCACAGAGCGAATGGTTTAAGGGGTTCCTGCGCGACGATCCTCATTATCAAAATTATTTTATTACCATTGAGAACTCGCCTGACCTTTCACAAGTGGTACGTCCGCGGGCATTGCCATTGTTGACTCCGTTCCAGACTCCCTCGGGCGAAAAGCAAGTTTGGACAACGTTCAGCGAAGACCAGATCGACCTCAATTTCAAAAATCCAGAAGTGCTGCTTGAAATTCTCGATATTCTGCTTATGTACGCAGAACGCGGCGCAACATTCATCCGTCTCGATGCAATTGCCTATTTGTGGAAAGAGATCGGCACAACCTGCATTCATCTTCCGCAGACTCATCGTGTCATTCAATTCCTGCGCGCGGCGTTGAACGAGATTGCGCCACATGTTCATCTCATCACCGAAACCAACGTGCCGCACATGGACAACATCTCCTATTTTGGCGATGGCACGAACGAAGCTCAGCTTGTTTACAACTTTGCCCTGCCGCCTTTAACCTTGCACACCTTCCACACGGGTGATGCACGCATCTTATCCAACTGGGCGAAGACATTGACGCTGCCATCGGATAAAACAACCTTCTTCAATTTTCTCGCCTCACATGATGGGATCGGGCTGAATCCTGTCCGAGGAATTTTATCGGAAACTGATATAGACACACTGGTCAATAAAACTCTCGAACATGGCGGCTTGATCTCCTACAAACACAACGCGGACGGTTCGCAAGCTCCGTATGAAATGAACATCAATTATTTCAATGCACTGTCCAACCCGAATGGCAATGAGCCGCTGGACTTGCAGGTGAACCGTTTCATCGCCTCGCAAGCCATCATGCTTTCGCTGCTCGGCGTGCCGGGTATCTATTTTCACAGCCTCTTCGGCTCCCGTGGATGGATCGAAGGTGTAAAGCAAACCGGACGCAACCGCACGATCAACCGCGAGAAATGTCAGCTGGACGAATTGCAATCCGAACTTGCAGATGAAGACTCCTTGCGCTCAAAAGTTTTCACGAGATATTCTCAACTATTGAAAGCAAGAAGCAGTTCCTCTGCCTTTCACCCGCATGGGACGCAACAGATTCTGGACGTTCATCCGTCCGTGTTTGCGGTGGAACGCATTTCGCCTGACGGAGAATCACATGTGTTATGTTTACAGAATGTCGGCGCGCAAAGAATCAGGTGCACAATGAACTACAAATCGGCAGTGGACCTTTTTACGAGTCAAATTTTACAGGTTTCAAAAATCACGCTTGAACCTTATCAAACTTTATGGATGAGACTATGACACATCATATCGGTTTTATCTCCACCCGCTTTGCGGGCACAGACGGTGTTTCGCTTGAAACGCAAAAATGGGCAACGGTGCTGGAGCGGCTTGGGCACAAATGCTTTTATTTCGCAGGCGAATGTGATCGAAGCAGCCGCCAGTCCCTGGTCACGCCTGAAGCGTTTTATCGTCATCCCGAAATTGACAAGATAAATCAACAAGCTTATTCGGGCAGTTGGACGGTTACAAAAGAGGCGCGCAAGGCACATCCTGAAATAACCCATTTGCACAAGGATTTCTTCTCCATCTATGTCCGCCCGCCGCAAATGACGCGCCGCGTGAATGAGTTGAAGGAATATCTCAAGGAACGCTTGTATGAATTCGCGCATCAGTTCGATCTGGAAATTCTTGTCATCGAGAATGCGGTCACGATCCCGCTCAATCTGCCGCTCGGTCTGGCGATCACAGAGTTCATCGCCGAGACGGGTTTCCCTACGATCGCGCATCACCATGATTTTCATTGGGAGCGTCAGCGCTTTCAAGTCAATTGCGTGGGTGATTATCTCGCAGCGGCATTTCCCCCGGCCCTGCCCTCGATCCGACATGTGGTTATCAATTCGATACAAGCCCAGCAGATCGCTTCGCGGTATGGATTGGCGGCACGCGTCATTCCCAATGTGATGGATTTCGACTCCCCGCCGCCCGCCTCAGACCCCTACACAGAAACTGTTCGGAAAGACTTTGGCATTAACGACGGCGAATATTTTCTCCTGCAGCCCACACGTGTCATCCAACGCAAAGGCATTGAGCATGCCGTCGAACTTGTCCGCAGACTCGGCCTGCCAGCAAAGCTGGTCATCTCCCACGCTTCAGGTGATGAAGGCACAGACTATGAACAACGTGTGCGCGAGTACGCCCATCTGTTGGATGTGACTGTTCGCTTTGAATCTGATCAGGTACAGGATGAACGCGGCGTCACAAAAGACGGACAAAAAATCTACACCCTTGGTGACGTATACCCACATGCCGATCTGGTGACTTATCCATCCAGCATTGAAGGTTTTGGCAATGCCTTCCTCGAAGCCGTATACTATCGCCGCTTGATTTTGGTCAACAACTATTCCATCTACGAAGTGGATATCAAGCCGAAAGGGTTTCACACACTCTGGTTCGATGGTTTCATCAGCACCGACACACTCGAAGCGGTACGATTTGCTTTGAAACACACTGAACAAACACAGGAATGGGCAGAAATGAATTATCAACTTGCGAAACGATATTTTTCGTACTCCATACTTGAGCGGCGGTTGGAATCAATCGTAGCGGATTGTCTGGGATATCAGGTATGAAGGTTGCAATTATGCATTATTCCGTCCCGCCCATCGTCGGCGGTGTGGAAAGTGTCATCGCGCATCACGCCCGTCTGTTGTCAGCGGACGGACATTCCGTACGTTTGGTCGCGGCGCGCGGAGAAGCGTTGAGTGACAAAATTCCCCTGACAATAATTCCCCTTGCTGATTCACGTCACGAGCGTGTGGCAAAAATGAAAGCAGAATTGGATCGCGGCGAGGTGACGAAGAATTTCGAATCACTGCGCGATGAACTAGCCAATCAATTACAAGATGCTCTAACAGGCGTGGACATTGTGATTGCGCACAATGTCTGCTCGCTAAATAAGAACCTTGCGCTCACTGCTGCGCTTTATCAATTGCATTTGGTAAAAAAATTACCCCGTTTGATTCTCTGGCATCACGACCTGGCATGGACGACCCCGCGCTACCAGCCTGAACTGCACGATGGTTATCCATGGAATTTATTGAAGACTGATTGGAATGAGACAACTCATGTTGTCGTCTCTGAATTACGCCGCGCAGAATTGGCGGACTTGATGAAACTCAGCCCTGAATCCATTCATGTAATTCCCAACGGCGTGGATGCGGTACGCTTCTACAAACTGGAAGAACAAACTCAGATATTGCTCAACCAAACCAATATAATGAATTCCGCGCCGATCCTGTTGCTGCCCGTACGCGTGACGCCGCGCAAAAATATTGAGCTTGCTTTACACACACTGGTTGAACTACGCAATCAATTCCCAAATGCAGCGCTCGTGGTGACGGGCCCGCTGGGGCCGCATAATGGAAATAATGTTCAATACTTTGAGGATCTCAAAAATCTTCGCGCAACATTGGGACTGGAAGGCGCTGCGTATTTTCTAGCAGAGTTGGTCGATTCATTTTTGCCTGATGAAGTCATCGCGGATTTTTTCCGCATCGCAGATGCGCTCTTCTTTCCCAGCCGCGAAGAGGGGTTTGGCATTCCATTGATCGAGGCGGCATTCAGTCACCTGCCTGCCTTTTGCGCGGACATCCCTCCTCTGCGCGAGTTGGGCTTGGGAGATGCCAGTTTCTTTTCGCCTGACGAAAACCCTTCAAAAGTGGCTGCCATGATCGCAGAATATTTTCGGTCTTCACTGCCTGCGCGGCTCTCCATACGGGCGCGGGCATCCTTCCGCTGGGAGGCAATCTACCGCCAGCATATTGTTCCAATATTAGATTAGATCCTGATTTAACCAGCAATGGAACCTTTCGGGTCTTTTGTTAACCATAGGAGAACCATGCAACGACATTCTGAATTCAAACCCATTCGCTCCATCCTCATTCCGTTTGTCCATGAAGGGCCCGGATTACATTTGCTCGATACGGCACTTCAATTTGATGCAGAGATTACTCTCGTTGGTGTTGTAGTCGTACCGCCGGATCAATCACTTAGCACGGGGGCCGCCGCCGCCCGCGCTTTGCGAAAAACGCTGAGAATCTTTGGCAGGGATAAACGAGTGACGAGCAAATCACAGATCATCGTTTCGTATGATCCATGGAATGAACTCTCAAGCCTCTTACAGGATGAAGAACCCGACCTGCTTTTCCTTGAATATGAAACTCACTTCAAGGCATTGCACGTGACATTGAACGATGTACTGGAGCGCCCGCCCTGTGATGTCGCTTTGGTGCGTGGAAAAATAACCAGTAAACCGAAGCAGGTTCTGGTACCCGTCCGAGGCGGCCCGCACGCAGAATTGGCACTGCGAGTCGGGCTCGGTCTGCATTCAAAAGGAGTCGCAGCCCTTCATATCCGCAGGCCCAACGACCCGGAGGCGGGAAGTGATGCTCCGTTCAAAGGCTTGGACCAAGTCCTGCAGCAGATCAAGGATGTGAAAACAGATTTTGCAGTTACTGACGATGCGGCAAACCTGATCCTGGAAAAAGCGAAGGACGCGGATGTCCTTATCCTCGGCACGACCACGCAACCGATGACAAGCTCGATTTCACTCGGGGTTGTAGCTGATCGTATTCTACGGGAAGCGCCAGCCACAGTGATCGCTGTCAAAAGCGGAAGGCCGATGCCGCAGGCGCTGTATGACGAAAGTGTGGGCGTGGAAGCGATCTCGATTCTGGTGGATAAATGGTTCGCGGAAAACACCTTTCATGCGGATGAGTTCAATCAACTGCGCGAACTGGTGGAATTGAAGAAACAACAGGGAGTCACCATCAGCCTTGCATTGCCAGCGTTAAACGAAGAGCAAACCGTCGGCAAAGTGATCAAGATGATGAAAAAGGAGTTGATGCGGCGCATGCCAATACTGGATGAGATCGTGCTGATCGATTCCGATTCCACCGACCGCACACGCGAGATCGCGAAAAAAGAGGGCGTACCCGTTTACATTCACCAGCAATTATTGAAACGGCTGGGACCACGGCAGGGGAAAGGGGAA
>JAEURE010000217.1 GCA_016789485.1 Anaerolineales bacterium
TCGACAGTGAAGTAAACGCATTCAATGGAATTCTGCTCCATTTGTCCCTGAATGGTGATGCTGGAAATGACCATTTGTAAAAAGACGAGCGGGCGGGTAAGCAGCACTTTCAAAACCTGCTGGATGAACCATTTACGGTCACGAGTTAGGTTTGATGTAAGCGCCGACGGCTCAGGTGATGCAAGGCTGAAGCCCATGATCTCATTTGTTTCATTTTCCAGTGCATAAAAACCGAAAGCGCGTTCATCTTTTAGCGCCATTTCAAAATAGCGCAACACAAATGGATAACCGAGTTTTGAAAGAAGCCCGGCATCTCCCATGTGGATCTCTGCGATGCGCGGGAGCAGGTTTGAGTCGATATTTTTCAAAGGATGGAGGGAGTAATTCATGATTTGTTTTATGCCAGCCCGCGGATAAGAAAGGGACCCAGCGGGCGAACGATGAAGGCAGGCAATCGTTTCCAGGTCGCTATGGCAAGTTGAAATTTTGGATTCTTTTGATTCAGTGACGGCAATTCATGCCCGGGGGCGAGCCAGTGCCAGTAAGCAAGCAATTGTTTACGTGGCGACCATTTCATTTTGAAGACTTCGTTTCCTGAGCCAACAAGGCTGCGGCCAAGGTCGAAGGTTCTTAATCCTTTTTGAATACCACGTTCGATGACAGACCAGTACAGAAATTCGCCTGCATAGGTCGAGCGGGCGTGGCGCAAAATATTGGCGTGGAGGTTGAACACGGTATCATCCTGATAAATAAACACACCGCCGCCGGATATTTTTCCCTGCGCGTTGTACAGGACGGCAAATTCGAGTGTGTTCCCCAAAAGCTCCGCCATTTTTCTTAAGTAGTTTTTTGAGTGATACGGCGAGCCGAGCTCGTGCATGCTTTTTGCAAGGGCTTCGTAGATGTCATCCAAAATTTCGAGATGACCGAAACGGATTTGAAATCCCTTTTTGAGGGATTTGCGGACATGGTTGCGATGGTCGGATGAAAATGTTTTGAGCAATTCGTCAGGGTTGGACGGGAGATCTATCAAGTAGGTGAAGTAACTGGGACTTTGCAGCCAGTTATCGGGTGGGGCCGAGGCGCCCTCGTCAAAGCGGATGGAAATGTATTCAGCTTTAATTTCTTCTCCAAGGCGGCGGGCTTCATGCAGTAAAAGATCACGCGCTTCGGGGGTTTCGTATGCAAAACCGCCATAGCTTCCAAAAGGCGCGGTGGTGAGATAATGCCCAAAGACGGGATGCTTGATTTCAACGAGACCAAGCGCCGCCAAAGGTCGCGAATTTTCAACCACTGCATAGCGATAGGTGGTGTACCCATAAATTTCATGCGCAAGATTTAACCAGCTATCCAGCCCTGCAAAGCTTAATTTCTTTTCAAGGGATGGATAGCTTAACGAGTCGACAAGCTGTACTTTCATTGGGCGGCCTCACTCACATATGCTTCAACAGTGGAGATGGGGAAGTTGCGCAATAGATCGTTCAGGAAGGATGATTTGTTTCGTGTAAATGGGAAAAGAAGTGGATTGGCGAATAAGTCGCGAGCGAGGCGGGCAGGCCAGCGAGTGGGCGGGACGATTTCGTAGGGATGTAAAAAGATCACGGGGCTTAAGCCTGCCTTTAATTCTTTTTCTATGATTCTGAAAACTGTTTTGGCGATGAGTCCGCTCGTAAAGCTGGAGCCATAAGGAAATTCACCTCCAAAAATACGGGAAAGATCCATACGACGCGGTGCCTGGAAATTGGAGGGCTTTCCACGCAGGGGGAGCGTGCTGGCTGGGATCTCCCAGATTTTTCCTTTTTGTATGATCGTCCCTGTTGGGGCATAAAGAGATGAGCTGTAGGTAAAATTATTTTTTTCAAGCAACGGATATACACCTTCGACGGTGTTGATCATCGGTGCGCGAAAGCCATGCACTCTATATTTTTTTCGCCAACCTGCGGAAGTTTGCAGATCATGTTCGATGTCGGAAACAATGGTCAACGGGCGGTGAACCTGACAATGAAAGCCTACTTCATGCCCTGCGTCGAATATCTTTTGCGGCAAGTCGGGATACCATTCCACCAATTCGCCGACCAGATAGAAACTTGCTTTTGCTTCGCCCAACTTTTCGAGGATCGGGTCAATGGCGTCGCGTGAATATCCTTCGTCCAGTGCAAATCTTTTTTCGGGCGCAAGAAAGTCATGTCTGCGGGAGAGGGCGAACCAGGATTCGTAGTCAATGGTAAGTAACAGGCGGGGAGATGGTATCATGGCGGGCAGATTATAGCAGGGTGTTAAGGTGCTTTTTTGACGACGCAAAAAGTTGCACCATTGCGGGAAACTTTCAGGAAAGGCGGCTGGTCCCGCAAAATTTGGGTATCTTCGTTTGAACGAGTGCTTATGAGGATGTAATCACCTGATTGAATGTCTTTGGCTTCGGTTCGGTGATCTCTGATCGTGATGTTTGGACTGGCATAGTATGCAGCGATATAGGGTTCGCGGCGGACGAATAACTGAGTCCCTGCGGGCGCTTCTTCATTCAATCTGAGAGTTGCTTCTCGATAGCAGGTAAGCCAGTACTCTGTCTCATAGTGACGGAATGCGCCAGCGGTTCCGCCAATAAACGAGTTGTAGTAGGCGTATTCATATGGGTGAAGTTGAATGGAAGGAATGATCCCAAAAGCCAATATAGCGGCGAGAGAAAATACTTTCACTCCGCTGTTTTTTATTGCTTCATAAAATTTCTCGAATGCAAATCCTGCGAAGATGAAGACGGGGGGCAGGATAAAAAGGAAATGCCGAAAACCGTCATACATGGGTGGTTTACGGAGAATAACATATGCCGCGGGAATGAGAAACCAAAGTAGGATAAGAGTGAGAGCTATTCTTTTTTTGTTGCTTGCTTTCCAAAAACCAATCATCGATCCGGTGATGAATAATATCCAGACAGGTTCAGTGAGCGTGTAGCCAAGAAGCGTAGGCAGGTAGCGGCGGGGAAGCTCATCCGCTTTGTATTGTTGATTCATGAATAACACAGTTAGTTGAGTCGGATTATCGGACATAAACCCGAAGACTTCAACGAACTTTAATAGGGGATTTGTCCATAAATATGGCCAGGAGATGAAAGCAATTAAAAGTGCGAGAACGGCATAAGCCGCGAAATACCTTATTAAGGCAAGTGGACGGATTTTGTTTAACTGGCTAAGAGCGTATAGTCCAGTTAACATGGCGGATAGTGGCCCAAGGACACGAATGGAGGTGGCAATTCCAAGAAAGAAAGCCGCTGCGAGGATCTTGGAGAATTTTGCTTTTCCACTTCCGACAATATCATCAACCATCTCAAAGCCAAAGCACATGGCTCCGATAAAGAAGACGAGGAAAGGAATATCTTTTGGATTGATGAAGGCGTGTCCCCACAGAAGCGGCTGCCATGAAAAAAATGCGCTTGCAGCGACGGCTGCTGTTGGTCTCATCCATTTAACTGTGAAACGATAGAAAAGATAAACGCCCAATTGAAAGGTCAGGAAGTTGATAAGATGCCAGGCGGATGCGTTATCAATGCCAAGGGATTCGACGAATGCAACAATCGGACGTGCAATCAAGATGTAGGCAGGTCCACGGTTGGCGTGATCCGTGCCGCTGGAGCCATAGGCATTTTGCAGATCAAAATTCCCGCTGAACCATTCGCTGGGTGTGTATGCATAGCGCAGCGCATTGGCGTAATCGTAAAAGAGCGGCTCATCCCAGGATAAACCGTAGCTGCGAAATGTCATTATGCCGACAATAATATTGACAATCAGCAAAAGGAGGATGGGATGTTTGCGAAGGATTTGCAAGGCGAATGATTTAGACCGCTTATTTCTGTGAGATGCGATATGCCTGGCGCTTTTGTGCCTGTATCATACGCGCTTTTTCTTCTTCAGTTTCTGTGATTAATGCTGGGACACTTGTTGGGTGCCCCTCATCGTCAAGCGCAACATAGACGAGGTAGGCGGTGTTTGTATGCGTCTGTTCACCAGTGACGGGGTTTTCAGCAATGACTCGAACTTCCACTTCCATGGATGTTTTACCCGTATAAGTTACTTCTGCATTGAGGACAATTAAATCCCCGATGCGGATTGGCTGGCGAAAGGTCATTGAGTCAATTGCGACAGTGACGACTTTCTTTTGTGCGTGGCGCATGCAGGCAAGTGCGCCAGCTTCGTCCACAAGTTTCATGATCCAGCCGCCATGGACATTGCCAAGCAGATTGGCGTGTTCCGGATGCATGAGCTGAGAAAGAGTAACCCGCGAAGCTTGAATGGTTTTTGGTGCTAGGGTATTTGCCATGGGTAATTAATCCAAATCCTGTCTTTGCTCGCCAGAGTCTACAGTGTGCAGGCGCTCTGGAGCTTCCAGCAGAACGTCAATAACGGAGTGGCTGAGTTCTGCCATCATCCGCGGGAGGGGGACTGTTGCAGGTGGGTACACTTTTTGGGGTCTTGGCGGCGGTTTGAGGCGGGGTTTGAGCGTTGACGTCGCCCGTTTGCGGATGATGCGCGGGTCGTTTGTCAATGTGCCAACAAAATCACCAATCACAGAGTAGACTTCCCGCATTGGTGTGACGAAACCGATCCAATCTCCGTTGCGATTGAATAAATATGGATATTGCAGGAACGCCTCTGCGTCCCCTTTTGTGGTGTAGACTGGGATAAGAGTTGACTGTGTCATTAACGCGCCTCGTTAATCATTATCGATGTCGTTGTAAGTCCAATATCTGTTTACAAAGAAATTCCACAGCATTACCACTCCAACGGCTGCTGCAAGGGTGAGGTTTTTTGCATAAAATTCTGCGGTGGCGTAGGAGATGTGGAACATGTCTTCGAAAAAGCCCAGTAACGGTGGCTCGAGGTAATGCAGAGTGGGAATGCGAATCACCACGCCAGCTAGATTCACAAGGAAGAACATGCTCAGTTGTCCCAACAATGGGCGTGAGCGCGACTCTGGGTAAGTCCACAG
>JAEURE010000218.1 GCA_016789485.1 Anaerolineales bacterium
CGATAGGTTTCGCAGCAAACAACACCATGTATCCAGGAGACATGTTGCTGATCCGGGAATAAACACCCACCAATCTTGTCAATTCCACATCCAAACCGGTCTCCTCCTTTGTTTCTCGGATGGCAGCTTGGGCTATGCTCTCCCCGTCTTCAACACCACCGCTCGGCAAAATCCATGTCTCGAAATCTTCCCGCTGGGTCAGCAGGATTTTATCTTCGTGAATTACAGCAACGTTAACTGCAAGTCCAGCCATTTTTGTTCCTCATCTACTTGCTTTGCTTCAAAAACTCCCTCGTCGCGGCTATCTTTTCCTTCTCCACGTTGCCGTTGTCTTCCCAATATTCCAACAGCTGGGAGATGGTCAACACGGCGTGCATGGAATAACCAGCCTGCTCAAGAGACTCTTTCGCGCCCGATTGACGATCCACAAGCACAACGACATCCTTCACAAGGAGGCCTGCGCCTGTTAACTTTTCTATTGCTTCAAACTTGCTTCCCCCTGTGGTGGCGAGATCATCAATGATGACGGCAGTTTCGCCTGCATGATATTCCCCTTCGATATCGGCTTTCGTGCCATAGGACTTGGCTTCCTTGCGCGGATAGATCATCGGGTAATTGCCTGCCAGGCTGATAGCGGTGGCAATTGGAATGGCGGCATATGGCAGGCCAGCGAGGCGGTCAAATTTCAATCCGTTCAGCAAGGGCAAATATGCCTGCCCAACTTGTTCCAACAGTTTGGGATAGGTAATGATCTGCCGCAAGTCAATGTAAATAGGAGATTTGAGCCCGGACTTGAGGGTGAATTCACCGAATTTGATACAGCCTGCTTCCAAAAGACCATCGGCAAGCGCTGAGAGGCGGGAGTCAAGTTGCATAATGCGTTTTCCTTTTACTTTGTTTTTAAATATCGAGAAAGAATGTTTTTTGCCAGATCTTCAACAGAGTCAACCTGCTCGATGTCATAACGATCACAAACGATATCAACATTTCCTTTTCGTGGAAAGCCTTCGGAACAACACACGATCATTTTGCCGCTCTGACCAAACAAACCAAATTCGAGCAGGGATATGGGAGACTCTGATTCCGCATCAAAATACATGGCGATCACATCCGCTCTCTCGAGGCTGTCCAACTCCCATTTGACCTGTTCGCTGAATTTTGGATCATCCCTGGTTTCCTTCCATGAAGAATCCCAATCATCGCGCCGCGGATCGATGAAAACGATATCCCGGTCTTTCAACTCATTCATCAAAACGGCTCGCCAGTCATTGCCTGTCACGCTGCCGGAGAGAAAAACTAGAAATCCGTCTTCAAGTTTGGCGGGAGCTTTTATTATTTTAGCCATTTCAGCTTTCCTTCATCGCTCTCTTGATATCCAAAATTTGATCGCGCATCTCTGCCGCAGCGTTGGCGGGATTCTCAGCACGGGCAATCGCGCGCGAAACAGGCAGCAACAACCCCTTGCCATCCTTGCGGAGACCTGCTTTAAGCGCCAACTCCAGCTCACCACCTTGTGTTCCAACACCGGGAGAAAGGAACCATAACTTGGGAGCCACAGCACGGATTCGCTTCATCGCATCCACATGGGTTGCGCCAACGACCAGCCCGATATTATTTTTGGTATTCCATGTCTGTGCAAGTTTGGCAACGTGTTCGTAAAGCAAGTCATTATTGGCAAGCGGGACATCCTGCAAATCGCCTGACCCCGGGTTGGATGTTTTGCACAAAAGAAAAACTCCTTTTTCATGGTCTTTGATGAATGGATCGATGGAGTCTTTGCCAAGATAGGGATTCAAGGTAATGCAATCTGCGCCGAGCGTTTCAAATGCGGATTGAGCATATGCCTCAGCTGTGGATGCAATGTCACCGCGCTTCGCATCCAGGATAACGGGGATGCGCGACCCCATTCGCCTTGATTCTTCGCTGACGGCTTCAATGACCTGTTTGAGAGCTGTCCAGCCTTCTGCGCCGAAGACTTCAAAGAAGGCAGAGTTGGGTTTGAATGCGGCGGCGTAGGGAGCTGTTTGTCTAATCAGATTCAGGCAAAAGTCCAGGGCAGAGGCGGGAGTGGGTTCTTTTAGGTCAGGGATGTGCGGGTCGAGTCCAATGCACAGAAGGGAGGATGAGTCGTCGACTCGTCTTTCTAAAAAGCTGAAGAAGGTTTCCATGGAGTTTCCTTATAAAACGTAGGTCACGTTCGCGAACGTGACCTACTCGATAATTGCTTCCCACTTGCTTGTATTCTGCGGGATGTTTTTCGCGCCAAGCCCGCCGTTTTGATCCCAATAAAATGAATTCCAGATATTTGCGCCATAACCGCGGCATTCGGCAAAAAGGAAGTCGGCGGGCAGGGTATCCGGCAATTGGCAGATGGGAGATTGATAGCCTTCATCCGGCATGGATGGGACAGAACCTTCGCGCGTGTTGGTGAGGTTCGGGGTGGGAATGCAGTCTTCGTACCAGCCGCCGAATACATTTCCATCGGGCAGGCGGCAAATGGATTGATCTTCTGCCCGCGCAATGGTGTAGGTGTAGGCGTCGTAGATTTTCCCGTTACTGGGATGGATCAGGCGGACGGTTTCGCCTCCATCACTGAGCAGGAGATTGGTCTGTAGACTGTAGAAGACGATGCGCTGGTTAGGTTTGAGGACGACATCCGGCAGGATGAAGGTGCCGCCGCTGACTTTGTCCAACTTCCAGCCTTTGAGGTTGATATCAATGGAGGTGAGGTTTTTGATCTCGATGAATTCATCGAAGACATCCACCTTGCCGTCCTGATTCCAGTCAAACCCGGGGCGCGGGAGTATCTCATTGATGATGGGGCGCGGATCAATGACGAAGGGCAAAGGGGTCGGTGTTCTTGTGTCAGTTGCCTCTCTGGAAGGTGTTGGGGTTGGTCCTACGGAATTGCTGCTCTTTGGCGTGCCTAAAATATCTCCGCCGTTTGCATTTTTTCCGTTTCGCTTTGTGCTTAAATTTGAATGCCAGGCGCTGTCGCTGTCGGCTGTGCCGAGGGTTCTTTCCATCGTAGCGTACGAGGTTGCACTTCCTGCTGGCCAGCTGCCGCCATTTCCATTGGCAGTATCAACGATTTTATTCGATGCATCATACAAGGTAAGAGCTTCACCGCTATTGGAGAGTCCATTTCCAGTATAGATTTGATCAGCCGCAATATCGAAGACTGTATTGTTATCATCCCGCTCAAGGAGGTAATATCCACCTGCGGGAATAACCCCGTTTAAAACAATGTTAGGTGTGCCGTCCGCGGATTTGAGATACCAATCGGTAATGTCAATGGGTGCGCTGCCCGGATTGTATAACTCGATCCATTCATCATCTGCAAGGCCAGAGATAGTCCCTGCCCAGGCAATTTCGTTGATGACAACGGATCTTAATCCAGACGGCGTGGGTGTAATGGTAGGAGTCAGGGTAAGAGTAGCGGTACGTGTGGGAGTAATTGTTGAAACAAAATTAAAGTTTGGGAGACCGGGTGTTCCGCGGACAAAATTACTCGCAGCGTCGTGCGTTGTCCAGGTGGAGGGTTGATTATTAGTTGTCCAGCCAAGGGAATTATCCGGGGCAATAACAGTTCCGTTTATCAATCTTTCCATGCTGTAAAAATTGGGGGAGCCGTTTCCGGCGGGCCATGATCCGCCATCACTATTTGCTGTATCAATGATCGTGCCGTCGGGTTTGCTCAAGCGCAAAGTTTCACCGGCATCGGAAAGCGCTCCCAGATAAATCTGGTTCGCTGGAACATCGCTGACCGTCAAGTCTCGCGCGCGCTCCAGCAGGAAAAAGCTCTGGCCGGGTATTACACCATTGAGAACAACATCCACACTACCGCTGTCACTGACCAATCTCCAGCCGCTAATATTGATCGGTGTTGAACGGGTGTTATATAGTTCAATCCATTCATCATTGGTTGTAGCTAGTGTGCCAGCCCAAGCCACTTCACTGATGACCACTTCACCAGGCGCGGGAGTAAGTGTTGGGGTTGGGGAGAAAGGCGGAGTATTCGTTGGAGTAGATGTAACAGTGGGAGTAAGCGTGCTAGTACTTGTATTTGTTGGAGATGGCGTGGGGGTTGGAACACCACACAATACCAAAGCACTTGTGGAGTTTTGAGGATTGCTAGGATTCAAGAGAACAAAGTCAGCAAAATTATTTCCATCATCCTGACAATTTCCATTTGCTCCGCCAATATATCTTTCATAGCTTTGATTTATATTGGTGGTCAAAGGAGCAAGCACGCTCCCTTCTTTATAACTAGAGCCTGTGCTCATCCCAACTGCGTCAACAACAGTATCATCTGGCAAAGTTAACGCAAGTCCCCCGTCGTCTGCAATTCCTACACCGTAGGATAAATCAGCAGCAACAGCACCAGAATAATCATTATTGGCAATTAGATAGTATTGACCTGGCTGAAGAATCGTACCTAGTGGAATTGTAGTTCGTGGGGTTGCAGTTCCTCCTCCAGTATTATTCGAGGCATGTATTTCCCAATTTCCAATAGCAATTGGTACATTAGTTGGGTTATATAATTCTATAAACTCATCAGTGGCTGAATTAGTTAGACTGGGACCCCTAGTTCTAAACTCACTAATCACAACAGAGGTGGCAGGGTAAACCATCATCGGCTTCGCCTCCACCTTCTCCACACGCGGAGCGAAGACTCCTGCACACAAAGCGATCAGCAAGGTCAACACAAGAAAGAAGCGTGGGAGTCTATTCCAGTTTTGCATGGCGTATGAAAAAGAGTAGAGTCTGTTCGTGCACAGAACCAGTTCTCGGCTGGGTACGCGGCGAACAATCCACTACAAAGATTATACCCGTCACGTTTACAAAATGTGAGCGTAACGGGGGATTAACCACCCTGACTTCACTTGTCTTAAAAAACAAGGAGACAGCTGCCACGGAAGCGGCTGTCTCCTTGTTTAGTTTATGGATTCGGATTACGCGGCTCGATCA
>JAEURE010000219.1 GCA_016789485.1 Anaerolineales bacterium
TGCTGCAGTTGACTCTGCCAATGCCGCTCTTGCATCTGCTCAAACCAAATATGACCAAACCCTGCAAGCCGCCCTTGCCGCTCAAGCCACACAGCGTTCCAATGACTGGAAGACGTCCGCCCCAAGCGAATTCGACCAGCCTAATTGGTACATTGAGCAGGATGATCAAATTGCCGCTGTCCAAATAGAGTTGGACGCCGCCAAGGCTGCTATTGATGCCGCCGTGACCAAACTCGACAAAGTCATCGTCCGCTTGGATGTCACTGACTATCTCAATGCTGAGAAGAGGCTTGCCGAAGCCCGTACTGCATTTGTGATTGCAGAACAGGTTAAGGATCAAGCCAGCAGCGCTTCAGATAATAGCGGCCTGCTCGACGCCGCGCAGGATTATTATGATGACGCATTGATCGAACTTGATGACGCCGAAAAAGAATACAACGACCTGCTTGATACCGAAGCAGTGACAGATGTTGAATATGCCCGTGGACAAGTCCTTGTGGCCCAACAGCGGTACGATGCCGCTTATGCCCGCCTCCTTTCCTTGCAAACAGGCGCTGAGTCTCCTGCTGTGATCTCTGCTGCGAAGGCGTTGGATCAGGCGAAGTCCGCTCTTTCGCAAGCAGAAGCAAGCCTCAGTTTGATTGAGGCGCAGATTGCCAAACTTGCGATCAACGCCCCCATGGATGGAGTCATCCTGACCCGCAATGTGGAGCCAGGCGAATTCGTTCAGCCTGGTGCAGTTGCGTTAACGATGGCAGATCTTTCCAATCTCACGATCACTGTCTATATCCCCGAAGACCGCTACGGACTTATTTCACTGGGACAGATGGCTGAAGTGAGGGTTGATTCATTCCCCGATATGACCTTTACCGCTACCGTGGTTCACATTGCCGATCAAGCTGAATTCACTCCGCGCAACGTCCAAACTGTGGAAGGGCGTAGTTCCACCATGTACGCTGTCAAACTCAACCTGCAAGACCCGGAAGGCAAGCTGAAGATCGGTATGCCTGCGGATGTGGTGTTCAAGTAATAAGTAATGCACCTGCATCGCTTTGTAGCAAAAATTTATCGGTTCAATATCAGGAGATTATCATGAGGTTCTACGAAAAATTTAAAACTAATGGCTATTTTTCGAACTATGCTGCCGTTGCCACTGTTCTTGGCGGAATCTACCTTCACCTTACCAGCCTTTTTATCGGGCGCGACCTGTTAAAGCAATATATCCTCACACCGGAATTTGATATGCTGTTTGCCATCCCGATGACGTATGCCGGAATTGCGGGCTGGCTTTCCTGGAAAAAGGTTGTGTTTGACCACGGCTGGAAGAAATTCTTTTACGGGTTTGTGATGACTTACTTCACGATCAGTATACCCATTCATGTTCAGACGTACCTGACGCAAAGCACCGGCTATATCGATGCATTCCCAGCCTGGTATAGCTACCCGATTCTTGTTTTGATGGTGCTGATCCTTATTTTTATGTGGAATATCCACTATAAAAATATAGCTTTGCCAGGGGAGGCATGAGTCATGGACCGTTTTCGGAAGTTGGTTTTGATCGCCAATGCCTTATACCTTGGCTTGACAGGTTTTGTTCAGATGATATTCGAACTGTTGAGCCACTACCGCGGGACGGGCCCATTGAATGGAATATTTACAGGCACCCCTTACACGATAGGTTTTTTTGAGGCGCATGGCTTTGCAGTATTGACCGGGATTCTTGTTTTCTCCGTCATGCTCAAAAATATTGATGCGCATTGGCATTTATATCTCGCGGGTGTCTGCCTTTTACTCGGTGGATCCAATCTTCTCTTTTGGGATAGCTTTTCCAAAGTTGGGTTGGTCACCGCCGGCATCATCGCTACATCTTTGCATATCTTGTTCTTTGTCCTGCAGGCGGTGTGTTATTCGATGACGCGAAGGGAAGAGCGGCGCGTCGTAACCAATTAATTATGGCTACATTGATGAATGAGAAGTTGAAATGATGGATAATTTCGTACAAGCCTCCAACCTCAAGAAATATTTCGGCAAAACCCATGCTGTGGACGGTGTCAACTTGCTGATTCCCCCGGGCGAGATCTACGGACTTGTCGGCGCGGACGGTGCCGGGAAGACAACCACGATGCGTCTGTTGGTAGGCGCCCTGCTACCCGACATGGGTGAGATTAGTATTTGCGGCTACAACGTTCGTAAGCAGACAGAACAAGCACGTTCGACCATTGGGTATCTTTCCCAGCGTTTTTCCATGTACGAAGACCTGACCGTTCTGGAGAACATCTGCTTCTTTGCCGAAGTTCGTGGACTCTCCTCCTCCGAATGGCTACCGCGCTCGATGGAAATTCTTGATTTCGTTGGGCTGGGAAAATTCAAAGACCGCCGCGCAGGTCAACTCTCTGGCGGCATGAAACAGAAGCTTGGCTTGGCAACCGCGCTTGTCACTCGCCCACGCCTGCTTTTGTTGGATGAACCCACCACAGGTGTTGACCCTGTCACCCGACAGGATTTTTGGCAGTTGGTTATCAAACTGGTTGGCGCTCGTGAAGGGGATGGCGTTTCCGTAATTATCTCCACTCCGTACATGGACGAAGCCTCACGCTGTCACCGTGTTGGATTTATGAAGAATGGAAAGATCATTGCCGAAGACACGCCTTCTGCACTGCGTTCACTTCTCAACGGGCGTGTGCTTGAACTGCGCGGCTCGCCGTTGAACCTTCTCCGCCATGTTGCGCATAAGGATGATGATGTGGAAGATGTTCAAGCCTTTGGCGACAGGTTACACATCCGCGTCCGAGATGACCAGGCCCAGCGAGTCATTCGTAGATTGCAAGCCGAGATCGCAAGTGCAGGTGGGCAAGTGGATGAACTGCGTGTTGTGCCGCCCGCTTTGGAAGATGTATTCATTGCCTTATCCGAAGATAAAGCAGAGCCGGTCATTTCGTTATAAAAGGAGTAAGCCATGATCAATCTTGACTTTGGTGTTTTGGTTGACCGTCCGATGAAGGATGTCTTTGCCTTCGTTTCCAACCCTAATAACATGTCACAATGGAATTCCGCTGTGGTTAGTCTGCAACAGGCTACGCCAGGCGCGGTGGGTGTTGGCTCAAAGTTCAAAACCGTTGGCGAAATGATGGGACGTCGCATCGAAGGCGAAATGCAGGTCACTGCCTATGAACCCGATACCAAATGCGGTTTTCAAGTCAATGCGGGGCCCATGCAAGTGAACCTCATTCTTACATTCAAAACCGTTGGCACAGGCACAAAGGTCAGCCTCAATGCACAGGGCAACCCTGGCGGCATTTTTAAACTTGCAGAAGGTGTGATGGCGGGGCAGGTGAAGTCCATGATGGAAGGAAATCTCGCCCGTTTAAAATCGGTGCTGGAAAAGGAAGCCTAAATGTCCCTGCCTGTTATTTACGTTGAAAATCTCACGCGTCGCTTCGGCGATTTCGTTGCTGTGGATCACATCAACTTTGAAGTGAATGCGGGCGAAGTGGTTGGTTATCTTGGTCCCAACGGCTCAGGCAAGACCACCACCATCCGCATGCTGCTTGGCCTGCTCGCACCCAGCGAAGGTGAAGCGACTGTCCTCGGCTACGATGTCCACCGCCAGAGTGAAGAGGTCCGCGCGCGGGTTGGATACATGTCGCAGAAATTCGCGATTTATGATGACTTGACCACGATCGAAAACTTGACCTTTTACGGCGGCGTGTACGGCATCACCGACAAAGCACGCATCTTGCATACCCTTGAACTGGTCGGTCTCAAAGGGCATGAGCACACGCTGACAAGGGCTATGTCCACAGGCTGGCGCCAGAGACTCTCGCTTGGCATTGCATTAGTCCACGAACCGAAATTATTATTCCTCGATGAACCAACCTCAGGCGTTGACCCAACCGCCCGCCGCGCCTTTTGGGATCTGATCTATCAGCTTGCAGAAGGCGGCGTGACCATTTTCGTCACCACTCATTACATGGACGAAGCCGAATACTGTGAACGAGTCGGAGTGATGCGCGACGGAAAGCTCCTCGCGATGGATACGCCCACGAACTTGAAACGCTCCATCATCACGGGTGATGTTTGGGAAGTGTTCGCCACTCCGCTTGAGCAGGGACTGGAACTCCTGCGCGAGATGAATGGAGTCGAACGTGTCGGGTTGGCGGGTGATCATTTACGAGTCATCAGCCAAAAGGTTAAGAAAGAGGCGCTGCAAAGCCTCTTAAAGAAAAACAAGATTCAGGTTGAAAAAATCGAGAGGGGAGAACCAACTCTGGAGGATGTCTTCCTCGCGCTCGCTCGGTAAGAGTGTTTAAAAGTTTGCAGGTTTGAACGTTGAAACGGTCAAACCTGCAAACTTGTTGACAAGTTTTATTGCTCGGGGGTTACGATGGCCATGATGAGATATACCAATAGCATGGCACCGTTGAAGGTGAAGAAACCAAGCACGAATAACAGGCGGATGACGGTGGGGTCGATGTTGAGATAATCTCCAAGGCCTGCACACACGCCCGCGATCATGCGGTTTGACTTGCTTCGGGTGAGGGTTTTTACGTCGCTCATTTTTGCTCCTTTCGTTTTGTCTACTTGTTTTACGCAGCAAAACAAAAAGGGTTGCAGTTATTTGTGTTTCCTTCCCTCAAAATAATTGGCCGCCGCCGCGTACAGCAAGAAGACTCCCAGCATGACGAACAATGCCGCCTGCAAGCCGAGCCACTTCAATTGCCATAGACCAAAACCTGCGAAAGCCACGCCAACAAGCCCGTAAAAAACAGCGTTGCGCATGTAGCCCGATGCCACCCGTTTGGACTGGAACAAGTTGCGCGCGGCAAGCTGCTCAATTTGATGGACTTCATCTTCGTGACGCTGTTTGCACGCGATGACATCGTCCACAACGGCGGCGCACTCGGAGCACAGCCCGCGGTGACAGTATTTGCATGTCCCAATGGCGGG
>JAEURE010000021.1:0-8964 GCA_016789485.1 Anaerolineales bacterium
GAAGAAGCGCTCAAATAATATGCTCACATTATTCCGTAACCTCTTCTCCCCTCCCCGTCACATGATCCTGCTCGTCGCCGCCGCATGGATCGGTCTCACCCTCGCCGAAAAACGAGCCGAACGTCACGGCATCAGCAAAGATGAATTAAACAACATCACTTTTTATGGCCTGCTGGCATTTGTCATTGGCGGCAGACTTTCCTTCGTCCTGCAAAATATCTCCATCTTCCTCAAAAGTCCATCGGGCATCATTTCCATCAACCCCGACATCTTTGATTCCATCGGCGCAGCTGCGGTCGCATTCATTGTTGCTCTGATCTACGGGCAACGTCGCAACCTCTCCCTTTGGCACACACTCGACGCGTTAACTCCATTCTTTGCCACCCTCACCATTGGGATCGGATTAAGTCACCTCGCAGCTGGCACCGCCTTTGGAAAAGAAACCGATCTGCCTTGGGGGATCGATCTATGGAACGTCACCCGTCACCCGACTCAGATCTACGAAACGCTCGCCTCGCTCTTAATCTTTGGGCTGCTCTGGTTCCAAAAACAGAATCCACGCCCGGGCATTCTCTTCCTCACCTTTGCCGCGCTTACAGCAGCATCCCATCTTTTCATCGAAGCCTTCCGCGGCGACAGCATTTTTATTTTTGACAGCCTGAACCGAAACCAAGTCGTCGCATGGGTCGTTCTCGCAACAAGTTTTCTAATCATCGAATTCAGATTCAAGAAAACAAAAAGCGCGGACTGAGAATCTCAGCCCGCGCTTTTATTATCAATTAGCCAAGTTCAGGTTCGATCAACCCATAACTTCCATTGCGGCGGCGGTATAGCACATTGATCTTGCTTGTCTCCGCATTGTAGAAGACGAAGAAGTTATCGTGTCCCAGATTTCGCATCTGCACCACAGCCTCATCTTCACTCATCGGATACAGCACGAATTTCTTTCGCTTGGCAAACAGCGGCGCAAGCTCGCCAGTCTCTTCATCGATAATCTCGTCTGCCACTTCCGCGGCAGAGCGCCCGTCACCACGTCCACGATAATGCTTTCCCTTGTGCCTTTCGATCTGACGCTGCATGTTATCCAGCGCCTGGTCAAATGCAGCAAGGGCTTCATCTGCGCGTACTTCCGTCCGCAAGGTAAACCCCTTGCCAAAAACGGTGATCTGCGCCACGTTCCGATCCTTGGCATCGCGCGCGGCTTTGTGGTGAGCCAACTCTACGCGAGCCTCGTCAATTGCAGGCAGGTAATGATCGAGATTACCAGCTTTTTTATTGACGTACTCCTCGATCTTTTCGGTCAAACGGATGTTGCGTGTCTGAACTTCCACTTTGTTGGACATAGGTCCTCCTTCATTGGGATGTCAAGTCACTTGCTACAAACGCTACGCATGCATCAATCCATGTTGCGGCAATGCGCGTGCGACTGTCAACGCATACACGTCCCTGGCTCCAGCAGAGTACAACGCCTCCGCACCAGCAGACAGGGTCGATCCAGTTGTAGATACGTCATCCATAATCAGAACTGATTTCCCATTTACCCCCGTCCCGGCTTGGAATGCATTCCGCACATTTGCCTTACGCTCGTTCCTGGTCAACCCCACCTGAGAGCGCGTCTCTTTACGCCGCATCAATCCGTTCGGTGCGTATCGCATACCCAGTGCCAAGGCCAGCGGCTTTGCGATCATTCCAACTTGATTATATCCCCGTTCTTTCAATCTTTGCCGACCTAACGGAATTGGAATCACCAAATCGATCTGCCAATTCAACGCTTTGACAAAAGGCACCATCTGAGCTGCGAAAGCATCTCCCATTGAAACGTCCCGTCGGTATTTCAATCTATGCAATGCAGGCCGGACGGGATCAGAAAAAACAGCCCACGCTCTTAATGCGCGAAAATGCGGCTTTTCAGCAAAACAAGTTGGACAGACGCCCGGCTTATCCTGCGGCAAGCCGCATATTTCACATAAAATTCCTTCTAAAATATTCACTCGCTTTTGGCAGTCCACACACCAGCTGGAACCCTGCTTGCCGCACCCTCCGCAGACAGGAGGAAAGAGAAGATCGAGCATCTTCCAAAACGAATGATAGACCGAATATTTCCAATTCATAAAACGGCCCCTAAAAAGTCGTGCTTATTTTTACATTCTTATTTATCTACCTAAAAATGGCCCGAATGCACCAGCAATCTGGAAGGCGGCGGGTGCCATCAAAATAATCATAATGGACGGGAAGGTCAAAAGCGCCATTGGGATGATCATTTTTACCGGGGCTTTATGCGCCAACTCCTCTGCAAACTGGCGCCGCTTCACACGCATTTGATCGGACTGAATGCGCAGAACCTTTGCCAAACTGACGCCAAGGATCTGACTCTGGATAACCGCCGCAACAAAACTCGTCAACTCCGGCAGTCCAATACGATCTGCCATATCGCGCAACGCCTCGCGCTGGGTCTTGCCCAATTGAACCTCTCGAATGGCACGCCCAAACATGATCGAAAGTTCATTCTCCCACTTTTCACTCACTTTTGACATTGCCGCATCAAAGCCAAGCCCTGCTTCCACGCAAATCGTTAACAGGTCAAGCGCATCCGGCATTGCCTTACGCACCTCGTTCTGACGTCCATTAATTCGGCTTTGCAGCCACAATTGAGGGAAGAAAAATCCCAAAGCGGTAAATATGGCTACAACCAAAACAACCCTGGCAAAGGGCCAGTCAACTGTCGGCAGAGTGGAAATTAAGAGTAAAAGACCACCGAATATGGCCGCACCAACAAAACGGGTCGCCAAGAATGTTGAAGCGTCAATTCGACCCGGGTTGCCAGCCAGTTCCAGTTTTAATGTAGTTTCCTGAAGCAGTTTTTGGGGAGTAAAGCGTGTCGAAATTTCACCAAGCTTCTTTATGATCGGAACAACAACACGTTGTACAAACGGTTGCTGCAATTCAATATCTTCAAGGGAAACAGACTCTCCTCTTTGTGTCGCTTCAGCAAGACGGGACATGACCACGTCCATGTCATTTTCCTGTCCCTGTCTCGCGTAACGCATCCCCACCACAATAAGAAGAGCAGCGCCACCAATAATTGCAAGCGCCACAATGATGGCAATAATCGTACCTGTCATATTACACCTCGATATCCGCGATACGCATCATGATAAAGTAACTTGAACCGATCAAACCAAGAACCGTACAAATAATCGCCGCCGTACACAATGGTCCGCCCTCTGTCACAGACAACAGGTAATCAGGATTAAGGAACCAAAGGATTAGTGTAAGGAAGAAAGGGATCAAAGAAAGCACAGACCCTGATGTTCGCACTTGAGATGTAAGCACACGGACCTCGCCCTTAATACGGACGCGTTCACGAATGGTAAAGGAAATGTTATCAAGAATTTCAGATAGATTACCGCCAACCTCGCGCTGCACATTTATGGCTGTGACCACAAAATCCAAATCCTCGCTCGGAATGCGCCGTAGAAGGTTTTCGAGAGCGGTTTCCATTGGAATACCGATTTGCATTTCCTGAACCACGCGGCGAAATTCATCGCTGATGGGAGACGGCAACTCCTTGCTGATCGCCTCCATCGCCTGCATGGTCGAATACCCGGCCCGCAAACCATTAACCATAAGGTTAAGCATGTCAGATAATTGATCGTTGAATTTTTGCAAGCGTTGTTTTTGTTGCCGTTTTATATAGAATCGCGGAGCAAACGCACCGCCAACGGCTCCAATCAACGCTGATACAGGGTGTCTGTTTCCAATCAGCCAGGCCAAAAGACCGGCCACCACCATTGCAATAAAGATCAAAGCAAAATATTCAGCAACCTTGAACTTCAAATCCGCCCGCGCCAATTCGCGCGCAACGCGGTCCCCAAAAGAGGTTTTCTCCACCCTCTTTGAAACCCAGTCGGTAAGTATGGAACGCTGGGCTTCACGATCGATATCCTGATTATCATCAGCCAGATATTGACTTAGGCGCTCTTCAACCAAAGCTCTTTCGCTATTTGAGGATACAACAACGCCAATAATCAAGATAACAATCAGGATTAAGCCGCCAATGATAATGATCCAGGTCATTTTATTCCTTAAGTTAAATCCATCTTATTTGGCATGGAAATATTTAATACCTGCGGCGTTCGCCGATACCAAAAATGGACGGGGGCAGGTGGATACCAGCCGCCTCGATCTTGTCCATGAACTTGGGGCGCAGCCCTGTTGGTCTAAGACGCCCAACAATCCTGCCGTTCTCCATGCCGGTTTGTTCGAACACAAAAATATCGGTCATGGTAATAACGTCGCCTTCCATACCGCTTACTTCGGCGATCGTGGTTACTTTACGTGTACCATCACGCATACGTTCCTGTTGACAAATCACATCCACAGCACCGGCAATCTGCTCACGAATAGCCCGAATGGGAAGATCCATACCTGCCATTAGGCACATGGTTTCAATACGGGATATTGCATCGCGAGGAGAGTTGGCGTGAGCGGTTGTCATGGAACCGTCATGACCTGTGTTCATCGCCTGCAACATGTCGAGGGTCTCACCACCACGGCACTCTCCAACAATAATTCTTTCTGGACGCATACGAAGGGCATTAATTACGAGGTCGCGAATCGTGATTTCACCACGGCCTTCAATGTTGGGCGGACGGGATTCAAGAGTAACCACATGCTCCTGTCGCAATTGAAGTTCTGCCGCATTTTCAATTGTCAAAATACGCTCGTCAGAGGGGATGAAGCTTGAAAGCACATTCAAAAGAGTCGTTTTTCCGGAACCTGTACCGCCGGAAATAACGATATTCAAACGAGATTCCACACAAGCCTTCAAGAATTGAACCGATTCATTTGTCAGCGATCCAAACTGGATCATTTGCTCAACTGTAATCGGGTTTTTTGAAAATTTACGAATCGTCAGTACCGGCCCAACGAGGGAAATGGGGGGAATGACAGCATTTACGCGGGAGCCATCCTGCAAACGAGCATCAACATAAGGGCTGGACTCGTCGATACGACGGCCCAAAGGCGCAACGATACGATCGATAATGCGCATTAAATGCTCATTGCTCTCAAAAGTTACAGGGACACGATGGAGCTTTCCCTTACGCTCGATATAAATATTCTTCGGACCATTCACCATGATTTCTGTAATGGTGTCATCTTCCAAAAGCGCCTGTAATGGACCAAGTCCCAAAATTTCCGCAGAAATTTGTTCGAACAAACGAGCCCGCTCGGGTCTCGAAAGAACGATATTCTCTTCCACAAGAATCTGCTCGAACAACCCTTGAATGGTGCGGCGAACCTCATCAGTTCGGGAGACATCCATCGAGGGATCGATCTCAGCAAGCAGCTTGTTTTGTACGCGTGTCTTTAAATCAAAATACGAACCCGCCTGCGGGGATGTGATCGGAGCGCTGACTCGTCTGGCTTGCAACGAAGACAGACGGGACGAATCGCCGCCTCCACCGCCGGTCTGCCCGCCTCCTCCGCTACCTGACGGCTGTTGTGGCGCAGGCGATGGAGTGCCGCCCTCCTGAGCCCCACCCTGACCTTTTTCAATACGCCGAAGTAACGACATAATAAATCTCCTTAACGCTTAATTGCAGCATCATTCTCAACTTCTAAAACGCTTAGTCGTGCACGGATCGCTTCAGCCAGGGAAAAAATTCCCCTCCCAACAGGCTGCAATTTGCCGGCGTCCAACATAAACGGCACACCGCGATTAACCGCTGTAATTACAACTTTTTCATCAAGCGGGATGGTGACTGAAATCTCATGCTTTAAATTTTCACTAACCCGGTCGGGTGTAATCGCAATCCGCTTATCATAGCGATTCATCGCAAAAACAACACGATCTTTATTGACTCCCATGGTTTTGAAAAGATCCAAAACCAAACGGGCATTCTTTATAGAAGGAATCTCCTGCGTCGTCACCAGCACAATCACATCCGTAATATCGATGGTGGAAAGAATCACATCAGTCAAAATCGGGGAAGTGTCAACGACAACATACGCATACAGCCCCTGCAAAAACTGAAGCACCTTGGAAAACTGGTCGGAACTGACCTTTTCGGCCTGTTCAGGTCGTTGAGGAGCCGCAAGGATTCGAACCCCAGATGCTTCATGTTTTATCAATATATCTTCAATAACATCTGGTTCAAGCTCATCTACACGGGGAGCAAGTTCGAGTACTGTATTTTTACCTTGCTCGTTCAAGAAAACCGCAACATCGCCAAATTGCAAATTTGCATCCACCAGAACTGTGCGAGTGTCTTCGTTGTTCAACGCAACCGCCAGATTGACAGCGATTGTTGTACAACCCGTACCGCCTTTGGGGCTATACACCGTAATAATCTTTCCCTTCGTCGGCTGGGAAAAATTTGCCATGGAAGACGCTGCGCCAGAACCAGAAGAGGCGCCTAGCTGTTTGGCTCCTTTTGCGCGTTCTGCGTGCGCCATTTCGCCAGCCCGCCGTATGGCTGAGATCAACTCATCCCCCATGGGTGGCTTTGTAAGAAAATCCCTTGCGCCGGCCAACATAGCCCGGCGCATGTAATTCTGGTCACCCTGCACAGACAGGATCACAACTTGAATATGCGGTGATTTTTGGCGGATCTCTTCAGTAGCCGTTATGCCGTCAATATCAGGCATATTGATATCCATCAAAATGACATCGGGGTCCAGCTCCTGTGCGAGCTGAATGCCTTCCCGGCCAGAGCGCGCGGCGCCTGCCACATCCACATCTGACTCAAACTGCAACAGCTTGCGCACATTCTCTCGTGTTTCAGCAATATCATCAACAATAAGAACCCGAATTTTATCTGCAGCCATACACCATATCCAATCAGTGAGTTGTCATGCGTTATTGAGGTGGAACTGTAACTGTATCGTTCGTGAGAAACGGGGATACGAGCGTGGACAATGCGGGTTGCATCGCGTATGGAAGTTTCGCGGGCACAGGGATATTGTATTGGCTCAAAAGGAATTGCAATGTGGATGCCTCTGTTGCCTGGCGAGCCAAGTCACTCGGGTTTCTCAACGTTAAGGAAAGTTGAGCATTGGTATACATTAAATAGGATAGTGTAATGGAATCTTGCGGGGTAACAATCAGGGTGACGATATCGGGAGCGGCGGGAGCTTGTTGCTGTGCTTCGGGATCTGTCGCAGCGGGTTGTGTGGTCACCGTTCCAGATGGAATCAACGAGAAGCTTCCCAATTTCATTACCACAACATCTTGTAGCAGCATTTGACACACCAGGCGTGGCCGCTGCGTTTCGGACGGAATCAGGAAGTAGGGCTGTTGAAGCGATGGATCCAATTCCAGCCTGCCTTGTGCAGCGCCCGTAGTAACAACGCCCAATGAAAGAATGGGAAGCCCTGTTGCACCATATCCAGTTCCCTCGGAACCGGTTACCTGCCCCAGACCCGTTCCTGTAAGGACTGCTGTAAGGTTGGGCAAGATGCTTTGGAAAGTGGGGTCAATATCCACAAACATAAGGCAGGCATTGATGTTTACGTGCGCGCCGTCATTAATGGCATAACCAGACAGTGAGAGACGGTTGGCAGGGATGGACATGGCTGTCATGCCCGGCGGAATTAATGAAGCCCACTGCGGACCAGAGATTGGAACAGCCGCCGACGCATCATTAACCATCGATTCCGTAATGACAACACCTTGATCGAGGGGGAATTTTGCCACCTTGTTGTTAGTCAGCAAGGATAATTCATCGCGGGTGAACATTACTTCAACAACGTTTGCCTGGGGAATGCTCATAGTTAAGAGCACGTCCTCGGTGATGGGGCCTCCCTGCGGAATGTTTTGGGCAGCATAGTAAACCTCTACAAAGACAGGCTGCTCTTCCGATTGAGGCGTTAGGATAAATTGGCGAATAGCAACAAAACCTACTATTAGACCAATTATGATGATCAGAAGGACTAAAATCAAAGTTCGACCGCGACGCATATGCATTCTCCTCTCATGGAGTTGGATAGGTTAAATATTAACAAATTGTTTTATAACATATTCATTATACAAGAAAAATGGCAAAAACATATTACGGGGAAGAGCAAGGTTGTGCACAAAAACCGTCTACAAATTTGTAAAGAGGCCCGAAAAACCCGGAAACTCTAATTCTTTGCCTGCACTGTAAAGGAGATTCTGGTTCCGGATCCCGAGACGCTGTCAATTTCAAAGCTGCCGCCCAGCATTTCCGCCCGTTCACGAATTAATTTCAAGCCCAGGTTGGATGATTCCTTCAACGATTCGGGGTCGAATCCCTTTCCGTTGTCATCCACGCTAACGCGAATCAGGTCATTTCCCAGATCCATTTGGACCTTTATCAGGGTAGCCTGACTATGGCGAGCGGCATTTCCAAGCAGTTCCTGTACGGCGCGAAAGATCATGACCTCCAAATAGGGCTCAAGCCTGCGTTCGATACCGGTGACAGTTACACTAACATCCAAACCAGTTTGTTCTTTAAATGCATCGGAGTATTTCTTGAGGGTGGGTGTAAGGCCAAGGTCGTCAAGCATCATGGGACGGAGTTCAAAGATGAAATTCCTCACCTTTTGAAAGGTGCTCATGGCTGACGTCTTTAAATCCCCCAACTCCTCTCTTGCCTGCGCCGGGTCAACATCCATCAGACGCATTGCAATTTCTGTTTGCAGAATAAAATTCGAAAGAGCCTGCGCAGGGCCATCGTGCATTTGACGGGATAAACGCTGGCGTTCCGCTTCCTGCGCATTAACGATCATTTCAATTCCAGCCATCTGGCTTTTGGAACCGCCGGCTGAGGCAGTCGAAGAAGATGGCGTACTTGCTTTCGAAACCACTTCCTCTAAAACGGTTTTATATTTCTCAAGATGGGTTTTGTCATTCTGAAGTTTTTCGAGCTGACCACGCATAATGAAAAGGCGTTGCTGGGCATCCAGAGCAGAATCATAAGCCATTTTTAATTCGTCAAG